>CBDVDY010000001.1:0-42655 GCA_965372875.1 uncultured Alphaproteobacteria bacterium
ACTCGGCGCCGTCGATCGGCGAATGGACGGCCAGATCGCCGTCCTTCAGCGTCCTGGAATCCAGTCCCAGATCGCGGCATAGGGTCTCGAATTTCATGACTTCCTCTACCCAAACCATTCGTCGAAAAATTACGACTTGGCGTAACCAATGTCCTTGAGCGCGGCTTCGATTTCGTCGAGCGAGTCCGGATCGTCGATGGTCGCCGGAATCTTGTAGGGCTCGCCGTCGGCGATCTTCTGCATGGTAGCGCGGATGATCTTGCCCGAGCGCGTCTTCGGCAGGCGCGCGACCACGGCGGCGCTCTTGAAGGCGGCGACAGGGCCGATCTTCTCGCGCACCAGTGCTACGGCCTCGGCGACCACCTCGTCGGGCGCCCGTCCGGCCCCGGCGCTGAGCACCAGGAATCCGAGCGGCACCTGGCCCTTGAGCTGGTCGGCCACGCCAATCACCGCGCATTCGGCGACATCGGGATGGGCGGCCAGCACCTCTTCCATCGCCCCCGTCGAAAGCCGGTGTCCGGCGACGTTGATGACGTCGTCGGTGCGGCCCATGACGTAGACGTAGCCGTCGGAATCGATGAAACCGGCGTCGGCGGTCTTGTAGTAGCCCGGGTATTCGCTGAAATAGGTCTCTTCGAAGCGCGCGTCCGCGTTCCACAGCGTCGTCAGGCTGCCCGGCGGCATCGGCGTGCCGAGGACGATGGCGCCGGTCTCTCCGGATTCCGCCTCGGCGCCGTTCTCGTCCAGCACGGCGACCCGCCAGCCCGGGATCGGCTTGGCCGGCGAGCCATGCTTGACCGGCAGCAATCCCAAGCCAAGGCAGTTGGCGATCACCGGGCCGCCGGTCTCGGTCTGCCACCAGTGATCGATCACCGGCGTGCCGGTCCGCGCCTCGGCCCATTCCAGCGTATCGGGGTCCGACCGTTCGCCGGCCAGGAACAAGGCGCGGAAATGCGACATGTCATGGGGCTTCATCAGCGCGCCGTCCGGGTCCTCGCGCTTGATCGCGCGGAATACGGTGGGCGCGGTGAACAGCACGGGCACCTTGTAGTCGGCGATCACCCGCCAAAAGGTTCCGGCGTCGGGCGTGCCGACCGGCTTGCCCTCGAACAGGATGGAGGTGTTGCCGGCGAACAGCGGCGCGTAGACCGTGTAACAATGGCCGACCTGCCAACCGAGGTCCGAGGCCGCCCACCATGCCTCGCCCGGCTCGACGCCGTAGACGTTCTTCATGGTCCATTGCAGATAGACGATCGAGCCGCCGGTATCGCGTACCACGCCCTTGGGCTCGCCGGTGGTGCCCGAGGTATAGAGGATGTAGAGCGGGTGGTTGGCATCGACCGGCACGCAGGCGCGCGGCTCGGCGGCCGCCATCGCTTCGTCCCAGTCGAGATCGCGGCCGGGGACGAGCGCCGCCCGCTCCATCGGCCGCTGCAGCACGATCACGCGTTCCGGCTTGTGCGCGGCGATCTCGATGGCCGCGTCCAGGAGCGGTTTGTAGGCCACGATGCGTCCGGGCTCGATGCCGCAGGAGCCGCAGACCATGGCCTTGGGCTTGGCGTCGTCGATGCGCACGGCCAGCTCGTTCGAGGCGAAACCGCCGAACACCACCGAATGGATGGCGCCGATGCGGGCGCAGGCGAGCATGGCGATGGCGGCCTCGGGCACCATCGGCATGTAGATGACCACGCGGTCTCCCAGTCCCACGCCGGCGCCCGCCAGCACCCCGGCGAAGCGCGCCACCAGATCGCGCAGCTCGCGGAAGCTGAAGCTTTTGACCGTATCGGTGACGGGGCTGTCATGGATCAGCGCCGGCTGTTCGGCGCGGCCGCCGTCGACGTGGCGGTCGAGGGCGTTCCAGCAGGCGTTGACCCGCGCGCCCGGGAACCAGCGGGTGAAGGGTGGGTTGGCGTCGTCTAGCACCTTTTCCCAAGGCGTGTCCCAATCGACGGATTCCGCCGCCTCGGCCCAAAAGGCCTCCGGGTCGGCCAGCGCGCGCGCGTAGGTATCTTCGTAGCGGCTGGTCATTGCTTCGCGTAGCCGATGACCTTGAGCGCCGCTTCGATCTCGCCCAGGATCGCCGGGTCGTCGATCGTGGCCGGCGCCTTGTAGGGCCGGCTGTCGGCGATGCTCTTCATGGTGCCGCGCAGGATCTTGCCCGAACGCGTCTTGGGCAACCGCTGGACCACGGTAGCGGTCTTGAAGGCGGCGACCGGGCCGATTTTCTCGCGCACCATGCGCACCACTTCGCCGACGATATCGCCTTCGTCGCGCGCGACCCCGGCGTTGAGGACCAGGAAGCCGAGCGGCAGCTCGCCCTTCAATTCGTCCTCGACGCCGATCACGGCGCATTCGGCGACGTCGGGGTGGTGGGTAAGGACTTCTTCCATGGCACCCGTGGAGAGCCGGTGGCCGGCGACGTTGATCACGTCGTCGGTGCGGGTCATGACGTAGACGTAGCCGTCCTCGTCGATGAACCCCGCGTCGCCGGTCTGGTAATAGCCGGGGAATTCCTTGAGGTAGGAATCCTTGAAGCGCTGGTCGGCGTTCCACAGCGTCGGGAAGGTTCCCGGCGGCAGCGGCAGCTTGGCCACCAGCGCGCCGATATCGCCGGCCCCGACCGGCTGTTGCCGCTCGTCGAGCACCGCCATGTCCCAGCCCGGCGTCGGTTTGGTCGGCGAGCCGTGCTTGACCGGCAGTTGGCCGAGACCCACGCAGTTGGCGCAGATCGCCCAGCCGGTCTCGGTCTGCCACCAATGGTCGATGACCGGCACGCCGAGATGTTTCTCGGCCCATTCGAGGGTGTCCGGGTCCGCCCGCTCGCCGGCCAGGAACAGCGTTCGGAATGCCGAAAGATCGTACTTCTTGATGAGCTCGCCGTTCGGGTCTTCGCGCTTGATGGCGCGGAAGGCGGTGGGCGCGGTGAACATGGAAGCGACCTTGTGGTCGGCGATGACCCGCCAGAAGGCGCCGGCGTCGGGCGTGCCGACCGGCTTGCCCTCGTACATCACGGTCGTGTTGCCGTGAATCAGCGGCGCGTAGACGATATAGGAGTGGCCGACCACCCAGCCGACGTCCGAGGCCGCCCAATAGACCTCGCCCGGCTCGACGTCGTAGAGATTCTTCATGCTCCAGTTGAGCGCCACCAGATGGCCGCCATTGTCGCGCACCACGCCCTTGGGCTCGCCGGTGGTGCCCGAAGTATAGAGGATATAGAGCGGGTCGGTCGCCGCCACCTCGACGCAATCGTGCGGCTCGGCGGCGTCCATCGCCGCCTTCCAGTCGACGTCGCGGGGCGCGGTGAGGGTTGCCTCCTCCATCTCGCGCTGCAGGATGAAGCAGTGCTCGGGCTTGTGCGTGGCCAGCTCGATGGCCTCGTCCAGCAGCGGCTTGTAGGCCACCACGCGGCCCGGCTCGATGCCGCAGGAGGCCGAGACAATGAGCTTCGGTTTGGCGTCGTCGATGCGCACCGCCAGCTCGTTGGCGGCGAAGCCACCGAACACCACCGAATGCACCGCGCCGATGCGGGCGCAGGCGAGCATCGCGGCCACCGCCTGGGGCACCATCGGCATGTAGATGATGACCCGGTCGCCCTTGGCCACGCCGTGGGCGGCCAGGGCGCCGGCGAGCAGCGCCACCTCGTCGCGGAACTCTCGGTAGGTGAAGGTCTTGACCGTATTCGTGACCGGGCTGTCGTAGATCAGCGCCGCCTGATCGGCGCGGCCGCCCTCGACGTGCCGGTCGAGGGCGTTATAGCAGGTGTTGGTCACGCCGCCGGCGAACCAGCGATAGAAGGGCGGGTTGGAATCGTCGAGCACCTTGTCCCACTTTTTGTACCAGTGAATCCCTTCGGCGGCCTCGCCCCAGAATCCCTCGGGATCGTCGAGCGATCGTCTGTACACCTCGTCGTAACGGCTGCTCATGGCTTTCCGCCTCTCCTCCGGTATATGCCCAGGCGAAGTTTGCGTTATCGCGGGCCAATTTTAAAGCCGCTTTATGGAAGCGGGAGAGGCATGGCGAGGCGGGACAAGCCGCCGCCATTTCCCGTATAATCCCGGACAATACAGAACAGGGCGAAAGGCCCCGAAGGTGCGTGGCCGGGAGACAGAGGAAATTATGAGCAGCGGCAGGAACCAATACGAGACCCACCTCGACCAGAATGCGGCGAATTTCGCGCCGCTCACGCCCTTGACGCTGATCGAGCGCGCGGCGACCGTATTTCCCGGTCACACGGCCGTGATTCACGGCGACCGGCGCTACAGCTGGGCCGAAAGCTACGCCCGCTGCCGGCGGCTGGCCTCGGCCCTGGCGGGGCGCGGCGTTGGCGTGGGCGACACCGTGGCCATCATGGCGCCCAACGTGCCGGAGATTTTCGAGGCGCATTTCGGCGTGCCCATGCTGGGCGCGGTCCTGAACGCCATCAACACGCGGCTCGACGCCGCCACCGTGACCTACATCCTCAAGCACGGCGAGGCCAAGGTGCTGATCATCGACCGCGAGCTGGCGCCGGTGGCCAAGCAGGCGCTGGCCGAGCTCGAAAACCAGCCGCTGGTCATCGATATCGACGACGCGCTGGCCCGAGGCGGCGAACTTATCGGCGAAATGGATTACGAGGCATTCCTCGAGGAGGGCGACCCCGATTTCGCCTGGCGCATGCCCGAGGACGAATGGGAAGCGATTTCCCTGAATTACACGTCGGGCACCACGGGCAAGCCCAAGGGCGTGGTCTACCACCACCGCGGCGCCTTCCTCAACGCCGTAGGCAACCTGCTGGCGTGGTCCATGCCCGCCCATCCGATCTACCTCTGGACCCTGCCCATGTTCCACTGCAACGGCTGGACCTTTCCCTGGGCGATGGCGGCGGCTTCGGGCACCAACGTTTGCCTGCGCCGGGTCGAGGCGGGGCCGATCTACCGCGCCATCGCCGAGCACCGGGTGACGCATTTCTGCGGCGCGCCGGTGGTGCTCAATCTAATTGTCAACGCCTCGAACGAGGATCGCGCCACCTTCGACCACACGGTGGAAATCATGACCGCCGGGGCGCCGCCGCCGCCCGCCGTGTTGGAGGCGATCGAAGGCATCGGTTTCCACGTCACCCACGTCTACGGGCTGACCGAAGTCTATGGCCCGGCGACCGTCTGCGCCTGGCACGACGAATGGAACGATCTGCCGGTGAGCGAGCAGGCCACGATCAAAGCGCGCCAGGGCGTGCGCTACCCGGTGATGGAAGGGCTGATGGTCGCCGATGCCAAGACCATGGAACCGGTGCCTTCCGACGGCAAGACCATGGGCGAGGTGATGCTGCGCGGCAACATCGTCATGAAGGGCTACCTCAAGGACCGGGACGCCACCGACGAGGCGTTCGCCGGCGGCTGGTTCCACTCGGGCGACCTCGGCGTCAGGCACCCGAACGGCTATATCGAGCTCAAGGACCGGGCCAAGGACATCATCATCTCGGGCGGCGAGAACATCTCGACCATCGAGGTCGAGACCGTGCTTTTCCGCCATCCCGCGATCCTCGAAGCCGCGGTCGTGGCCCGCCCGGACGAGAAGTGGGGCGAGACGCCCTGCGCCTTCGTCACGCTTCGCCAGGGGGATAGCGCCACGGCGGAAGAGATCATCGCCTTCTGCCGCGACAATCTGGCCCACTTCAAGTGCCCCAAGACGGTGGTCTTCAGCGAACTGCCCAAGACCTCGACCGGCAAGGTGCAAAAATTCACCCTGCGCGACCAGGCCAAGGCGTTGCCGGGGTAGCGCTACCGGGGCGGACGGCATGACGAGTGCCGATACACTGACTGGCCTTACCGCCGAACTCGCCGCGCGGGCCGGCGCGGCCCCCGCCATCCATGAGAGCGGCCGGGTTCTCACCTACGCCGAGCTCGACACACGCGCCCGGCGGGTGGCGCGGGGGCTGGCCGACCTCGGCATCGGCCCGGGCGACCGGGTGGCGGTTTGGTTGCCCAACGGTGCGGCTTGGCTCGAGCTGTTTTTCGCCTGCGCGCGGTTGGGCGCCATCGCCGTGGCCGTCAACACGCGCTTCCGGAGCGCTGAAATCGGGGATATCGTGGGCCGCTCGGGCGCCAGGGCGCTGGTTCTCTGGCCCGGCTTCAAGAATATCGATTTCCTTTCGATCCTGCGCGACGTGGACCCGGCGGCGCTCGACGCGCTCGAGACGCTGATCCTGTATGAAGAGGGTGGCGATGCCGCGCCAGACGGGATGTTGCCAGGCAAAACGAATATCGCCTATGCGGACCTCGCCGGCCGGCCCGTACTGGACGAGGATCGTGCCGCGCCCGATTCCGGCTGCGTCATCTTCACCACTTCGGGCACCACCAGCGCGCCCAAATTCGTGCTGCACAATCAGCGCGCCATCGTCCGCCACGCGCGCGCGGTGGCGTCGTCCTTCGGCTACGACGCGGCCGATGCGGCGACGCTGCAGGCGCTGCCGCTTTGCGGTACCTTCGGCCTGGCCCAGGCGATGGCCGGTCTCGCCGCCGCGCGGCCCATGGTGACGATGCCGGCCTTCGACGCCGCCGAGGCGGTGGCCCTGATCGCGGCGCACCGCGTCACCCACATGAACGGCAGCGACGAAATGTACGCCCGCATGATCGACGCCGCGGAAAACCTAGGGCCGGCGCATTCGACGAACCGGGCTTCCCCCTTCGCCACCCTGCGCCATTGCGGTTTCGCCAATTTCGCCGGGGACCCCACGTCGCTGTTCGAGGCGGGCGGGCGGCACGGCCTGCCGCTGGCCGGTCTATATGGCATGAGCGAGGTGCAGGCGCTGTTCGCGGCGCGGCGGCCGGACGCGCCGCTGGCCGAACGCACGCGCGCCGGCGGCGCGCCAACCTCGCCCGAAGCGCGCGTGCGCGCCCGGAACCCGGAAAGCGGGGCGCTCCTGCCGCACGGCGAGAGCGGCGAGTTGGAGCTCACGGGGCCGAGCCAGATGGCGGCGTATTTCGGCAACGCGAAAGCGACCGCCAATGCGTTGACCGAGGATGGTTTCGTGCGCACGGGCGACCTGGGCTACACCGAGGAAGGCGGCGGGTTTACCTTCCTGGCCCGCCTGGGCGACGCGTTGCGCCTGGGCGGCTTTCTCGTGAGCCCGGCCGAGATTTCCGGCCACGTCGAGCGCCACCCGGCGGTAGCGGCGTGTCAGGTGGTGGCCGTGGAAGGTGCGCGCGGGCCGGAAATCGTGGCGTTCGTCACGCCGGCCTCGGGTGCTGCTCCCGAAGAAGGCGCGTTGATCGCCCATTGCGTGGACGGCATGGCGAAATTCAAGGTGCCGAGGCGGATTCTCGCGCTTGACGCATTCCCGACGACCGAGAGCGCCAACGGGGTCAAAATTCAACTGGCCAAACTACGCACGCTGGCGGCCCGCCATCTGGCCACCGACAACCGCTCCGCGGACGGGTCCACGGACTGATCGTTCCCCTGGAATCAAAAAACCCCGACGGGGGCCGGGGCGGTCAAAAAATCGTTACGCGACGCTGCTCTGCAAAATCGCCATTTCGTCCTTGATCCTGAGCTTTTCCCGCTTCATCCGGGAAATCGCGACATCGTCGGGACGAGGGCGTTCGGCTTCCTCTTCGATGGCACCCTCAAGGCTTGCGTGCCGCGCCTTGAGAGCGGCTACTCGTTCTTCGCTGGTCAATCGCACCTCCTTGGCTGGGAGTTACCAACGCATCGTACCATAAATGTAATATCGGGGGCGGAAAAATCGAGTCGTTCGATGGGCGTCAAGGCTATTTTCCGAGGGCTCGGCAAAGCGCGCCGATTCGGGCCGTTTCCACATCCGGAAAGGCGGCGGCCAGGATAATCGCAAGTTCTTTTCGCTCTTCGTCCCGGTGTTCGATGCCGCGAACCGCGAAATAGCTGGCGATATTCGCGGCGGCATCGGCGGCGCCTGAATCCGGATCGCTCCCCTCGGGATCGGCCGATTCGGGGGTCAAATCGCCGAGCGCGGCGGCCAGGGTCAGCTGTTCGACGTGCTCGGCGTCGATCTCCAGGGCGGCGAGGCGATTGCGCAGCGCCAGCCGCAATTCGTCCGGCGCGCCGGCGAAGCCCTGTTTCAAGCGTTTCCGGACCGTCCGCAAGCCGCGCACCACCTCATGGTGCCATGGGGCCACGGAATCGTGCATGCGGGCGACGCGGCCGTCGCCCTGGGCGCCAAAACCCGCCCGCCCGAGCCAGCAGCAAAACAGCAGAAAATTGACGTCGATTTCATGGCGCTCCTGCAGCGCCAGGCAGGCCGGGGCGACGCCATCCTTGCGGTACACCTCGATCGAAAAATCCCAAAACGGGTGATCGGGAAAATCCATTCCTCGCCGCTCAGTCGCCAAAACAAATGTCGAGGCCCCGCGCCGTGCGCACCAGCGCCCCGTCTACGTCGACCGCCTGATTGTGGGCCACGGCCTCGGCCAGCGGCACGTCGATGACGGCGCGCCGCTGCCAGGCCACCATGCGGTCGAACCGGTTTTGCGCGATCAAATCCACCGCGTGCACCCCGAAGGCCGAGGCGATCAACCGGTCCCTCGGGCTCGGCATGCCGCCGCGTTGGACGTGGCCCAGGACGGTAACCCGCGTCTCCGCCCCGGTCCGCTCGGAGATGCGTTGACCCAGGTAATGTCCGATTCCACCATAGCGCGTCTGTTCGCCGGTGCCACTCTGTACCACCGCGTCGCCGTCCTCGGTCGGGACCGATTCGGCGACCACGACGAGCGCGAAATTGCGGCCCCGTGTCTTGAGGTCGTCGATCTTGGCGGCGATCGAATCCATATTGTAGGAGATTTCCGGAATCAGCACGACGTCGGCGCCGCCCGCGATACCGGCGGCAAGCGCGATGTGTCCGGCGTCGCGCCCCATGACCTCGAGGACCATCACCCGGCTGTGGCTGGCCGCGGTCGGTTGCAGATGGTCGAGCGCCTCGGTCGCCACGCGGACGGCGGTGTCGTAGCCGACCGAAACCTCGGTCAGGCCGAGATCGTTGTCGATGGTCTTGGGGATGCCGACAAGATTGAACCCGCCCTTCTCGGCGAGGCGGCGCAGAATGTCGAGGCTGCCGTCGCCGCCGACGCCAATGAGCGCGTCGAGCTCGAGCGCGCGGTATCCCGCGATCACCTCGTCCGAGCGGTCCTCGACGCCGCCGTCGGGCATCGGAAAGGCAAAGGGGTTCCCCTTGTTGGTGGTGCCGAGGATGGTGCCTGCCAGGCGCAGGATGTTGCCGTTAAACACGTCGAGCGTCAGCACGTCGTAACGCGGCGGCTGGCTCATCAGGCCCCTGATACCCTCGTGAATACCGATAACCTTCCAACCGTGGCCGCTGATGGCGCGGTGAGAGGCGGCGCGGATGACCGCATTCAGTCCGGCGCAGTCGCCGCCGCTGGTCAGAATGCCGATGCGCTTGCTCATTGAATACCGTCCTCGGCGATACCGCCGCCGCGTGGATGCGTTTTGCTGGAGAATCTGCTAAACTTTAACGCGCGAGTTGGCAACGGTAGAAAAATATGGCGGAGAAGGACCACGAAGCCCTTCGCAAGGAATTGGCGGAACTTCGAGGCGAGCACCGCGATCTCGACGACGTCATCGCCCGCTTGTCTGGACAGGGGTCGTACGATCAGATTCAGATGCAGCGGCTGAAAAAACGCAAGCTGTCGCTCAAGGACGAGATCGCCAAGCTGGAAAGCAAATTGTTGCCCGACATCATCGCCTAGTGGCGCGGCCAATGGCGTGCCGGCCTCTGCGGTCGTCGCGGTCAGGCTCCGACGTTGCGCCGCTTTTGCTCGTACATGGCGCGATCGGCGGCATGTAGTGCCGCGCTGGCGTCTTCGCCGCCGGTCATGGTGTAGGCGCCGTAGGCCACGGAGAGGCGCATTTTGTGTCCTTCCCATTCAAACGGCTTGGCGCGAATGGCGTCGGCCAGGAACACCGCCTTGTCGTCGGCTAGTTTCTTGTCGGCCTGGGCCAGGATGACGCCGAACTCGTCGCCGCCCAGGCGGCCGACGATGTCGGATTCGCGGACGCTCTCGAGCAGGACGTTGGCGGCGTGCTTGAGCGCGGCGTCGCCGGCGGCGTGACCGTAAGTGTCGTTGATCGCCTTCAGCCCGTCGATATCGAGGAACAGGACGCTGTGCGGCGAACCGTAGCGCTCCACGTACGACATCATGCGCGAGAGCTCGCGAACGAAGGCCCGGCGGTTAATCACCGGCACCAGGGTGTCCTCGTCCGCCAGGCTCTCGAAATAGACCACCCTTTTGCGGGTATCGTCGAGTTCGCCGCGCAGGCGCTCGACCTCGCCCATCAGCCGGCTAATCGCGGCCTGAACCTTTTCGGTCAGTTCCTCTTCCGGAATGCCCAGGATCGACATCACGTCGACCGGCCGGCCGGACGCATCCACCGGAGCGCCGGTGCCCCTGCCGTACGCCGAGCGGGCGGTTACCGACCTCGCCGGAGCAATGGATCTGGTCTCGTTAATCTTCATCTGGCCGCCGAACGGTCGTTTACGGGCGCTTTCGTCGGGCGTTTCGATCGGAACGCGCCCACCGGCGCGCGCTTCGTGCCTATCTACCCCCAACAGTGCTTAACAAGCGGTTAACGAATATTAATGCAGGGTCGCGCCGGCACCCTTGAGAAGCGCCGCCGCCTCTCTATAATCGCCGCCGCCGGGCCCGCAACGCCTGTCATCAGGAGATTCCGCCATGCCCGAGACCGCCGCCGGCCCCGCAGGCCCCATTGTCGGTGTCGTCATGGGGAGCCAGTCCGATTGGGACGTCATGCGCCACGCGGCCGAGACTCTCGACAAGCTCGGCATCCCGCACGAGGTGCGGATCATGTCCGCCCACCGCTCGCCCGCGCGGGTCGAGGAATATTGCTCCGGCGCCAGGGAGCGGGGGCTCAAGGTGCTGATCGCCGGCGCTGGCATGGCGGCGGCGCTGCCCGGCGCCATGGCGGCGCTGACGCCGTTGCCAATCCTCGGCGTGCCGATGGAAGGCAAGGTGATGGGCGGGCTCGACGCGCTCCTGTCGATGGCCCAGATGCCAGGCGGCATCCCGGTGGGCACGCTGGCGGTGGGGAGGGCCGGTGCTGTCAACGCCGCGCTCCTGGCCGCCGCCATCCTGGCGCTCGCGGACGGCTCCATCGCCGCCGCCCTCGACGATTACCGCGCGACGCAGACGGCGGCGGTGCCGGAAACCCCGGATTAAGGGCGGTACTGGAGGCGCCTTCAGGCACATAATATTGCAGCGGCTGGCCGCCAGGTCCCGTTCAGGCTGGGTTCAGGTGGCGGCCCGTACACTGGCGCGCATCCATTATAAAAGGATATGCGCCATGAAACCGTCAATATTTCGCTCCAAGACCAAGGTCATTTTAATGCTCGCGGCCGTGTCACTGCTGATGGCCGGGTGCTACCGCCATTACCCCGCCTATGGCCACGGTTACGGCTATGGTAAGGGCAAAGCCTATGCCGGCAGTTACAAGCACGGCGGCAAGCACGGCGGGTACGGCTACCACGGAAAACACTAGGTCTCGCGCCGGGCCCGATGGCGGAATATTCCCGCCAGGCCGGGCAGTGGCGGCAAGCACTCGCGGAGGCGGGCGACGCCTTGCGGCACCCGCATGGCGTCGGCGATGCGCCGATCGAGGAAATTCCAGGTCCGGGCGCGGCTCGCTGAATCGTCGCCCAGCCAATACAGCAAAGTGGCCGCGTAGACGCCCGCGAGCAGGCCCCGCTTGGTGTAATAGTTGTAGTCGGTCGCGGTGTCGCCGGCGGCCCGCCAGATGGCGTCGACCGTGCGATGCAGGCATTTCAGCGCCAGCGGCGCGTTCCGGGGCAGGGCGAGACAAGCGAGGCCGCGGCGGATCGCTTCGCGATGGGCATCGTTCTGTTCGAGCCGCAGGCGGACACCCAGCGCCACCCGCTCGCGCACGCGCATGGCGTCCAGATCGCGCGCCTCGAGCTCGGCCAGCATGGCGGCGTCGGCGCGAATGTTGAACAGCTCGATGAGCTCGACCGGCCCGCCGGGGAGGAGGCGCGCCAGATCGCCCGGCCCGTAACCGGCGTCGGCGGCGCCGGCGCGGAGCGCCGTTTCGGTCCAGCCGTCGAACGGCACGTGGGCCAGGGTCGCCTCGAGGATTTTCTCGCGCGCGGTGTCGAAATCCTCGGCCATCACGCTTCCGCCGCCTCGGCGGATTCGGGCGCGCCCTCGTCCGCGCTTTCATCGTCGCTTTCATCGTCGCTTTCATCTTCCGCGGCGAGGCGGCGCATCTCTTCGACGAAGCCGAAGCGCGACAAATCGTCCATGCGCATGGGGTAGAGAATGCCGTCCAGATGGTCGCATTCGTGCTGCACCACGCGGGCGTGGTATCCGCTGGCCTCGCGCTCGACCGGGGCGCCGTCGATTCCCAGGCCCCGGTATCGGATTTGGACGTGGCGCGGCACCTCGCCCAGCATGCCGGGGAGCGACAGGCAGCCCTCCCAGCCCAGCGCCGTCTCGTCCGACAGCGGCTCGATTTCGGGATTGATCAGGATCGTGAGCGGCACCTCGTCTTCGTCCGGCCCGCATTCCTCCCGCTCGCGCGGGATGCGGAACATCACCAGCCGCAGCGGCACGTGAACCTGCGGCGCCGCCAGGCCGGCCCCGTCGGCGTCGGCCAGGGTCTCGGCCATGTCCGCCACCAGGCGCATTATCTCGGGCGCGGTGGGGTCCGCCACCGGCTCGGCCGGCCGGCCCAGCACCGGGTGTCCCATACGGGCGATCTTCAGGATAGCCATGCGAGTAATATGGCCCCGCAAGCGGCCCGGGTAAAGGCGCCGGCCCGGCTCGCCGCCGGAATATCCCATAATTTCAATGTGGATAGCGGAAAATCGTCGCTTCCATTCCGGGGCCGTTTATGGTACAAGATAGCGCCTGCGCGGCATGATCGGCGCGCGGGAGGGTGTTTGTTGTTCTCAATCCAAGTTGGATTTACCTCGGGAGGATCGAACCATCGTCGAAGTCGTCGTCCGCGACAACAATGTCGACCAGGCCCTGCGCGCGCTCAAGAAGAAGATGCAGCGCGAGGGGATCTTCCGTGAGATGAAGCTGCGCCGCGCTTACGAAAAGCCGTCCGAGAAGAGGGCCCGCGAAAAGGCCGAGGCCGTCCGCCGCGCCCGCAAGCTGGCGCGCAAGCGGGCCGAACGCGAAGGCACCTAGAGCCTTTTTCGTGCCGGCCCAGCGCCGGCGGCATGTCCGCGAATAAAGTCGTTCCAGGCGCCCCGGGGAGACCCCCCCGCGGGCGCTTCGCTATTTCCGTGAATGGCGCTCCGCCGCGGCGACCGCGCGCAGGTAATCGTCGATCTCCGGATCCTTCCGAACCTCGTAGTGCGACGCCAGATCGAGCGCCGCGGCCAGGTCGAGCCGCGCCGCGATGGCGCGGGCCATGATCGGCTCGACGCCCAAATCCTCCACCGTCTCGGCCGAGGCGTGCATTTCCGCCGCTTGACGCTTTGCATGCACCGCGGAACGGCCAAGGTAGTGGGCGATCACCGCCCGCCAATCGAGACCCGGGAAGGTGATCGCGAGCGAATCGACGATGCGGCGTTCGAGGCCGAGCTTGCCGGCGGCGAGCATCGATTCGGCGAACAGCGCGGCGAAGCCCTTGATCAGCACGCTGCGCAGCATCTTGGCGGAGCTGGCCTGCCCGAGCGTCGGCCCGGCGCAGTCCACGTTGAGCCCGGCGGCCTCGAGCTCGCCGGCCAGCGCGTCGGCGCCGGGGCCGGCGATCAGCAGCGGCACCCGGGCGCCGAAGTTGGGCACCGTGTCCATGGCGACGCCTTCGATGAAGGAAGCGCCGACCGCCTCGATCGCCCGCGCCGCCTCGCGCTTGACGCGCGGCGAGGTGGAGTTGAGATCGAGATAAATCTGCCCCGGCGCCATCGAAGCGGCGGCGCGTTTGGCCGCCGCCACGGTCTGATCGGCGGTCACCGTGGAAAGCACGAGCGCGGCCTCGGCGACGGCCTGCTCGGAGGTCTCGGCGGGCTCGATCCCGAGCGCCTCGGTTTTGGCCCGCTGCGCGGCTTCCGTCGCCGGATCGTCGATCAGGATGTCGTAGGCGCTGACCCGCGCGACCCCGGCGTCGAGAAACGCCTTGGCGAAAATCGGACCCGCCTCGCCGAAACCGATTACCGCGACCTTGTCGAAGCGCATCAGCCGTAATTCCTTTGCTGTCGAAGGCGAGGTCGGCGGATCAGTCCTTGCGCAGCGACGGATCCTTGAGCGTGGTATCCTGGCCGCGCGGCGCATTGTCGAGTGCGTCCTCGAGCGAGAACACCTCGCGCCACTCCTCCGGCGGCCGCACGCGCCCGTCGGGGCCGACCTGGTCGAGCCCCCAATAGATCTCCAGCCGATGGCCGTCGGGGTCGCTGAACTCGATGGCGATTTGAGCACCGGCCCGCCGCCTTCCCTCGAAATCGATCGGCACGTCGTGCTTTTTGAGGTGCTCCCGGGCCAGCAGCACTTCGTCGAGGCTTGAGACCTCGAACGCAAGATGATGCAGCTCGCCGTGCCCGGACGGCCCCTTGCCGCCGCCGACCAGGGCGATGCCGTGGTGATCGGCGGCGCAGCGCATGAACACCATCTTGCCCGGCATCATGCTGTCCGGATAGACGTCCGAGACGCGAAAACCCATGACTTTTGTATAGAAGGCGAGCGAGCGCTGGAGGTCTTCGACCATCAGCACGACGTGGCCGATCTTGGTGATGTTGAACGGCAGATCGGCGGGCGTCTCGACCGATCCGAGCGCCACCACCTCGTCGCTCTTCAGCCCATCGTAATCGACGATGCCACGTGCCATCCTCGGCCTCCCCCTAGTTCCGGGCGCTTCCGTCATTCCAGGTAGACAGGTTAGCGATCAGCGTGGCCGGCAATCAAGTGATTCCGAGGGCTTGGCGATAACGGTCGAACGCGGGCTCCGGTCCGACGCCTAATCCAGCGCCTTGACGATGTTCTCGCACATTTGCTTGGCGTCGGAGAACAGCATCATGGTGTTGTCGCGGTAGAACAGCTCGTTGTCGACGCCGGCATAGCCGGGCGACAGCGAGCGCTTGATGAACAAAACCGTCTGCGCGTTCTCCACATCCAGGATCGGCATGCCGTAGATCGGGCTCTGGGGGTCGGTCTTGGCCACCGGGTTGGTGACGTCGTTGGCGCCGATCACCAGGGCCACGTCGGTGGCGCCGAAATCGCGGTTGATGTCCTCGAGCTCGAGCACCTCGTCGTAGGGCACGTTGGCCTCGGCCAGGAGCACGTTCATGTGCCCCGGCATGCGTCCGGCCACCGGGTGGATGGCGTAGCGCACCTTGATTCCCTCGGCCTTGAGGAGGTCCGCCATCTCGCGCAGCGCGTGCTGGGCCTGCGCCACCGCCATGCCGTAGCCCGGCACGATGATGACCGACTGCGCGTTCTTCATCAGGAAAGCGGCGTCGTCGGCGCTGCCGGACTTGACCGGCTTGTCGCCGGCCGCCGCCGCCGGGCCGGCGCCCGCGCTCTCGCCGCCGAAGCCGCCCAACAGCACGTTGAAGATCGAGCGGTTCATCCCCTTGCACATGATGTAGCTGAGGATCGCGCCCGAGGAGCCGACCAGCGCGCCGACAACGATCAACACGTTGTTTTGCAGGGTAAAACCGATGCCGGCCGCGGCCCAGCCGGAATAGGAGTTGAGCATCGAGATCACCACCGGCATGTCGGCGCCGCCGATGGGAAGGATCAGCAGGAATCCGAGGGCTAGTGCTATCGCGGTCAGCAGCCAAAACGCGGTCTCGTCGCCGCTGATCGCCAGCCACGCGCCCGAGGCCACGAGCCCCAGCCCGAGCAGCGCGTTGAGCGGATGCTGGCCCGGGAAGACCAGCGGGTTGCCGGAAATCAGCCCCTGCAACTTGCCGAAGGCGATCACCGAGCCGGTAAAGGTGATGGCGCCGATGGCGGCGCCCAGGCTCATCTCGATCAGGCTGGTGAGCTTGATATCGCCCGGCACGCCGATGCCGTACGCCGCCGGCGACGACAGCGCCGCCGCCGCGACCAGGACGGCGGCGAGGCCGACGAGGCTGTGAAATGCGGCTATCAGTTGCGGCAACGCGGTCATCTGGATGCGCACGGCGATAAAGCCGCCGATGGCGCCGCCGATCACGATGCCGGCGACGATCGTCTGCAGTTCCAGCACCTCGGGGCCCAGGATCGTGGTCACGATGGCGATGATCATGCCGGCGATGCCGTAGGCGTTGCCGCGGCGCGCGGTCTCGGGCGACGACAGGCCGCGCAGCGCCATGATGAAGCAGACCGAGGCGGCCAGATAGAGGAGGGCGGACAGGTTCGGGGTCATTCGGCCGGCCCCCGCCTATTTCTTCTTCTTGAACATGGCCAGCATGCGCTGGGTGACGATGAAGCCGCCGAAGATATTGACCGAAGCCAGCACCACCGCGACGAAGCCGATGATTTTGGAAAAGTCCATCTCGGCCGGTCCGGCGGCGATCAGCGCGCCGACGATGATCACCGACGAAATCGCGTTGGTCACCGACATCAAGGGCGAGTGCAGCGCCGGCGTCACCTTCCAGACCACGTAGTAGCCGACGAAACAGGCCAACACGAAGACGGTCAGGCCGAAAACCAGGGGATCGAGGCCCGCGGCCTTCTGGCTTTCCACCGCGAGCGCGCCGACGGCGTCGCCGAGGCGGCCCGCCTCTTCGGCCAGGCGCCCGGCTTCCTCGGCCAGATGCTGGGCGCCGCCGGCGAGCTTGTCGGCCTGCGACGTGACAGTCTCGGTGGTCATGAGCCCTCGCCTTCTCCGGTTATCGCCGGGTGCACTTCCCTGCCGTCGCGGGTCAGCGCCGTGGCGGTGATGATCTCGTCCTGCCAGTCGATGGCAAGCGCGCCCGATTCCTTGTCGACCAGCGGCGTGACGAAGTTCAAGAGGTTGCGGGCATAGAGCGCGCTGGCGTTGTCGGCGACGCGGCTCGGCACGTTCAAATGGCCGACGATGGCGACGCCGCCCTTGCGCACCACCTTGCCCGGCTCGCTGAGCTCGCAATTGCCGCCCTGCTCGACGGCCAGATCGACGATCACCGAGCCCGGCTTCATGTCGCCCACCATCGCCTTGGTGATGATAACCGGCGCCTTCTTGCCGGGGATCAGCGCGGTACAGATGGCGATGTCGGTGCTCTTCAGCGTATCGTGCACCAACTGCGCCTGCTGCTTGCGGTAGTCGTCGCTCATTTCCTTGGCGTAGCCGGCCGCCGTCTCGGCATCCTCCGTCTCCTCGGATTCGACCTCGATGAAGGCGGCGCCCAGGCTCTCGACCTGCTCCTTGGCGACGGGGCGCACGTCGAAGGCGGAGACCACGGCCCCGAGGCGCTTGGCGGTGGCGATCGCCTGCAACCCGGCGACGCCGGCGCCGAGCACCAGAACCCGCGCCGGCGGCACCGTGCCGGCCGCCGTCATCATCAGCGGAAAGGCGCGGCGAAACTCGGCGGCGGCGTCGATCACCGCCCGGTAGCCGGCCAGGTTGGATTGCGAGGACAAGACGTCCATGCTCTGCGCCCGGGTGATGCGCGGCAAAAGCTCCATGGCGAAGGCGGTGACGCCGCGTTTGGCACAGGCCTTGGCGATGTCCGGGTCGTCGTGCGGCGCCATCAGGCAGGCGAGCAGCGCGCCTTTTTTCATCAGCGCGACTTCGTCCGTGCCGCCCTCCTTCTTTTCGACGATCGGGCGCTGCACCTTGAAGACCACGTCGGCGTCCGCGAGCGCCGCCTTCGCCGTGGCCGCGATGGCGGCACCCGCCTCCTTGAAGACGGCGTCCGGCATCGACGAGCCCTCGCCGGCGCCCTTTTCGATGGTCACCTCGAAGCCCAGATCGATGAGCTTCTTCACCGTATCGGGCGAGGCCGCGACGCGGGCTTCGCCGGGCCGGCGCTCCTTGGGGATGGCGATTTTCATCTCGGCTTGGGTTCCTCTCGACCACGACGCACGGGCCGCGCGCGCGGGCGGCGCTTGAGCCCGGCAAATCTACCTCGGTTATGGTAAATTAGTCTTAAGGTTGGTTAATTGGATCGTTGGCAGGGCCGGACTATGGCGCGTCCGCCGCCGTTTGCCAAGAGGCGGAATGTCACGGATCGGCGATCAAAACAGGCAACAACAAGCGCCGGCCGAAATCGCTCATCCGCTTTCCGGATAGCCGTGCTCCCAGTGCGAGCCTTCGAGCCGCGGCAGGCCGTCGTCGAACTTGAGCCAGGACAGCATCGAGCCGACGAAAATATGGTCCTGGGGCGCGACCCGTTCGGGATCGTCGAGGCTGGCGGCGGCGATGTCGATTTCCTCCTTGTGGCCCTCGCCGCAATAGCTGAGGGACGTGCCGCAGGCGCCGCAGAAGCCGCGAAGCGCCTCGGCCGACGAGCGGTATTCCGCCGGCGCCCCCTCGGTCCAGGCGAAGCCGTCCGAAGCGACCGTGATCCAGGTGATGAACGGCGCGCCGGCCGCCCGCCGGCAAAAAGTGCAGTGGCAATGGGTGACGACGAGCGGCTCGGTCGTGATCCGATAGCGCACCGCGCCGCACAAGCAGCCGCCGGTCAGTTCGGTCATGGGATCCCCCTCCTCAATCGCCCAGCCCCGCCTTCTTGAGCGCCGCATTCTGGCGCCGGGCCAGGGCGTTCACGTCGAAATCCTGGATCAGCTCGTGGAACAGCGCGTACCAGTTGATCTCGGCCTTGAGGCGCAGGAACACCGAGCCCAGGCCGATGGCGGCGCGGTCCATCAGCACGAACTCGCGCGGCGGCTCGACCCCGCCCAGGCGCCGCAACTCCAGGTGCACCTTCTCGGCCACGCGGGCGCCGTAGACGACGCCCTGGTCCCCATCCTGGATGCGTCGGTGACGGTCGTCCATCAGCGGCGCGTAGACGAACTCGGCCCACATATTCAGAACGTCGATCAACTCGCGCGACAGGCCGGTGAAACCCCAGGTCTCGTAGGCGCTCACCGCCAGCGCCTCGTCGTCGTTCAGCAGCGCGTGGTAAAGGTCGATTACCGCCCGCACGAAGCTCGGCGGAAATACCCGGATGCAACCGAAATCGAGCAGGTTGATGCCGTGGTCCGGGCGCGCGGTGTAATTGCCCAGATGCGGGTCGCCGTGGATTACGCCGTATTGGTAAAACGGCACGTACCAGGCGCGGAACATATTATGGGCGATGGCGTTGCGCTGGTCCTGATGGGCATCGACGAGGGCGATCAGGGGTTCGCCCTCGAGCCAGGTCATGGTCAGGAGCCGCCCGGTGGACAGCTCGGGCACCGTTTCGGGGATGTGCACGCCGTTTTCCCGGCGCAGCATGGCGGTATAGAGGCCCATGTGCCGTGCCTCGCGCGCATAGTCGAGCTCCTCGCGCAGGCGTTCGGCGATCTCGGCATGGATGTGCTTGGTCGAGATCGCGCGGTCGTAACGTTCGTAAACCGCAAAGACGAGCCTGAGCTGGCGCAAATCGGCCGCCACCACCGAGCCCATGTCCGGGTACTGCAGCTTGCAGGCCAGCGCCCGCCCGTCGTGGCCGGTTGCCCGATGGACCTGACCGAGCGAGGCGGCGGCCGAGGCCACGTGACTGAACTCGGCGAATTTCGCCTGCCAGTCGGGGCCGAGCTCGGTTGCCATGCGCCGGCGCACGAAGGGCCAACCCATCGCCGGCGCGTTGGCTTGCAGCTCGGCCAGCTCGGCGGTGTATTCCGCCGGCAGCACGTCCGGGATCGTAGACATGATTTGCGCCACTTTCATGAGCGGCCCCTTGAGACCGCCCAGCGCTTCCTTCAGCTCGCGCGCGCTGCGAGCCCGGTTGACGGAAAGGCCGAGGTAACGCTCGCCGGCCACGCGCGCCGCCAGCCCGCCGACCGCGCGGCCGACGCGGGCGTAGCGCCGCACCCGTCCCGAAAGTGTGCTGTCGTCGGATCGTCCGGCCATGACTGGCACAATCCATTGTGCGAGGGCCGATGGCAAGGGGTGGGCTGCGGTCGCGGCCGGTCAGCCGGAGGAAAGGATAACCACAGAGGCACAGAGACACAGAGGGGGTCGCATCAACTCCGTTCCTCTGTTGAGCTAGTCGAAGCATGAACTTGTCAGTGCTAAAAACTCGCTCCCTCGCCCTTTGACGAGTTCAGAGAGAGCGCTTGGTAGGTACGGGAATCTCTGTGTCTCTGCGACTCTGTGGTGAAATTATTGTACGGGACAGTCCCGAGACATCGGCCTGGATGGGCCGTCGTCAGTCCATCGCCTCAAGCTCATCGATGAAGCCGGCGACGATTCCCAGCCCCTTGGCCCAGAAGTCCGCGCTCGAGGCGTCGAGCCCGAACGGCGCCAGCAGCTCCTTGTGGCGCAACGTGCCGCCGGCCTTCAGCAGCGCGAGGTATTTGTCGGCGAAAGCGGCCTCGGAATCCTGATAGACGGCGTAGAGCGAGTTCACCAGGCAGTCGCCGAAGGCGTAGGCGTAGACGTAGAACGGCGAATGAATGAAATGCGGGATGTAGGCCCAGTAATGCTTGTAGCTGTCCTCGAACCGGATTGCCGGGCCCAGGCTTTCGCCCTGGATATCGAGCCAGATCTCGCCCAACCGCTCCGGCAGCAACTCGCCGCCGCGCCGTTCGTCGTGGATTCTGTGCTCGAATTCGTAGAACGCGACTTGGCGCACCACCGTATTGATCATGTCCTCGATCTTGCCGGCGAGCATGGTGCGCCGCCGCGCCGCGTCGCGTTCGCCGTCGAGCATGGCGCGGAAGGTCAGCATCTCGCCGAACACCGAGGCGGTCTCGGCCAGCGTCAGCGGCGTGTCGGCCATCAGGTGCCCCTGATCCGCGGCCAGCACCTGATGCACGCCGTGCCCCAGTTCGTGCGCCAGCGTCATCACGTCGCGCACCTTGCCCTGGTAGTTGAGCAGGATATACGGGTGCGCGCTGGGCACCGTCGAATGCGAAAACGCGCCCGGCGCCTTGCCGGGCCGCACGGGGGCGTCGATCCAGCTTTCGTCGAAGAACCGCTTTCCGACCTCCGCCATGTCCGGCGAAAAGGCGGCGTAGGCGTCGAGTACGGTAGCTTGCGCCTCGTGCCATGGAATGACGCGGTTTTCGTCCTCGGGAAGCGGCGCGTTCCGGTCCCAGTACTCCAGCTTGTCGAGGCCGAGCCAGCCGGCCTTGAGCGCGTAGTAGCGGTGCGAGAGGGAGGGGTAGGAATCCTTGACCGCGGCCACCAGCGCGTCGACCACCTCGTCCTCGATCAAATTGGCGAGGTTGCGCGCCGACACGGGGCGCGGATAGTCGCGCCACTTGTCCTCGATCTCCTTGTCCTTGGCCAGGGTGTTGGTGATCAGCGCGAAGGTGCGGACGTTTTCGCTGAATACCCGGCCGAGCGACTTCGCCGCTTCTTCGCGCGTCGCCCGGTCCGGTTCCGAGAGAAGATGCAGCGCTTCGGCGCTGGTCAGATCCTTGCCGCCCACGGGGAAGCGCAGATCGGCCATGGTCTCGTCGAACAGCCGGATCCAGGCCGCGCGGCCGGCGACGCTCTTATCGTGCAAGAGCCGCTCGGCCTCGTCGCTCAACTGGTGCGGCCGGAAGACGCGGACATCGCGCAGCCAGGGACGGTAGCGGGCCAGCTCGGACGCCGCGAGCTTGTCCTCGAGCGCCTTGTCCTCGATGCGGTTGATCTCGAGCGTGAAAAACAAAAGGTGGGCGGAGATATCGGTCACCCGCTCCCGCATGCCCTGAAAGAATTGGCCGATCTCGGGGTCGGCCATGTCGCCGGCATAGACGAGATGGGCGTAGCTCATCACCCGCGAGAGCGTCTCGTCGATGCGCTCGTATTCCGCCACCGCCGTGCCCAGCGCCGCGCCATCGAGTTCGGCCAGGCGGCCTTTATAGGAATCCGCGAACGCTTTTGCGCCGGCCTCGGATTTGCCGAGCGCGTCCGCGAGTTCCGGCGAGTCGGGTGCTGGATAAAGGTCGTTCAGGTCCCACGCCGGCAACTCGCCAAGGCTTTCGTGGTGGGATATCGTCCGGCGCGCGGCGTCGGTCATATTTTGCTCCTCGAATTCATCAGCGATATAGTCATATCCTGACGCTGCGCCAAGCGGTGCTCGTGGCTCCGGCCGACAATGTTCCCGGAGCGGGATATTCCGGGGCCGCGCGACCTGTCGTGCCCGCCAATTGGGATATCATCGGCGGGCCAACGAAGGGGGGGGATGATGACGGGCGAAATGAAATTCGATACCTGGCGTTCGCTGTGCGAGATGTTCTTCGACCGCGCCGCCGAACTCGCGGACCAGCCGTTCCTTTGGGGTAAACGAGACGGCAAGTACGAGCCGCTTACCTGGGGCGAGGTAGCCAGCCAAATCAGCCTTTTGTCGCGCGGCCTGCGCGCCCATGGCGTCGAACCCGGGGACCGGGTGGCGCTGGTCTCGGAGAATCGGCCGGAATGGCCGATCGCCGAGCTTGCCATCATGTCGGCTCGCGCCATCGCGGTGCCGGCCTATGTCACCAACACCGTCGAAGACCATGTGCATGTTCTCAACAATGCCGGTGTCTCGACGGCGATCGTCTCGACCAGGAAGCTCGCCGAGAATTTCCTGCCGGCGGTGTACAAATCGAACCATTGCGAACTCGTGATCTCGATGGAGCCGCTCGATATCAGCCAGCAGATCGGTGGCGTAACGGTGCACGACTGGAAAGACGTCGTGGCGCGTGGCGCCGACATGCCGGACGACATCGCCGAGGAGGTGGCCAAGGTCGAGCGCACCGACACCTGCACCATCATCCATACATCGGGTACCGGCGGCGCTCCAAAGGGCGTGATGTTGAGCCACGGCGCCATCATTTCGAATTGCATGGGCGCGCAGGACCTGCTCAGGGCGGAAACCAGCTTCGGCAAGGAGGTGTTTCTCTCGTTCCTGCCGCTTTCGCATTCCTACGAGCACATGGCCGGCCTCTTTGTGCCGATCGCGATCGGCGCGCAAATCTATTTTGCCGAGAGCGTCGAGACCCTGGTCACCAACATGTCGGAGGCCAAGCCCACGATCATGACGGCGGTGCCGAGGCTCTACGAGACCATGCATGGGCGCATAACGCGCGGCCTGGGTCAGATGAAGGGGATCAAGAAAAAGCTGTTCCTGACGGCGCTCGCGCTCGGGAAAAAGAAGTACGAATCGCCCGGCAGCCTGAGCCTCGGCGAGCGGATCATGGATCGCATCGTCGACAAGCTGGTGCGCAAGAAGGTGGCCCAGCGGTTCGGCGGGCGGCTCAAGTTCTTCATCTCGGGCGGGGCGCCGCTCAACTACGACATCGGATTGTTCTTTACGGCGCTGGGCGTCAGGCTGCTGCAGGGCTACGGCCAGACCGAGACGGCGCCCCTGGTCAGTTGCAACCCGACGAAGGGGTACAAGCTTCACACGGTCGGCCCGCCGGTCATAGGAGTCGATGTGCGGATCGCCGAGGACGGCGAGATCTGCGTCCGCGGCGAGCTCGTCATGCAGGGCTATTACGGCGACGAGCAGGCAACCAACGAAGTCATCCGCGACGGCTGGATGCATACCGGCGATATCGGCTTCCGCGACGAGGACGGATATATTCAGATCACCGACCGCAAACGCGACATCATCGTCAATTCGGGCGGCGACAACGTGTCGCCGCAGCGGGTCGAAGGCTTTCTGACCCTGCAGCCCGAGATCAGCCAGGCGATGGTGTACGGCGACAAGCGGCCGCATCTGGTCGCGCTTGTCGTACCCGAGGAGGAGTTTCTCAAGGATTGGGCCGGGCGCGCCGGGAAGCCGGTAGACCTGGCGGAGGTTGCCGGCGACGACGGCTTGCACGGCGAGATCGCCGCGGCGATCGATCGGGTCAACGAGGAGCTCGCGGCGATCGAGCGGGTGCGCCGTTTCATGGTCGCCAACGAGACCTTCGCGATCGAAAACGGGCTGATGACGCCGTCGATGAAAATCCGCCGGCACATGATCAAGAATATCTACGGCGAGGCGCTCGACGCTTTGTATTAGGCGCGTCCGCGCCTGGAGACGTTCAGAGCGCGGCCAAGGACAACGCCTTGGCGCCGGCCGGGCAGAAGTAGACGCAGCTGCCGCAGCCGGTGCAGTGACTGGCGTGGAATTCGGGCCCGGCGCCGCGGCGATAGGTGACCGCCGTGCCGCCGAGCGGGCAGCGGTCGAAACAATAATCGCAGTCCGGGTCTATTCCGGCGCGCGCGAAGCAGGCATCGGGCCCGAAGACCAGCCTGGCGATCCGCATTGTCGATGGCGTTACCGGCCCGAGCGCGCCGGTCGGGCAGGAAGCGGCGCACACCAGCCCGTCGCACATGACGCACGGCGAGTCCGCGGCCACGATTTGCGGCGTGTGGGTCGCCGCCGCCGTTCCCGCCGCGTCCATCTTGATCGCGTCCGCCGGGCAGGCCTCGGCGCAGTCGCCGCAACCGTCGCACAAGCTCTCGAAACGGTCGGGCGCGGCCGATCCGGGCGGACGAATAACCGGCGGACCGCCGTCCACCCCTGGCCCCGCCGCCCAGCGGCCGCGCAGAAGATCCCGGCGGGCCACGGTGCGGTCAAGCGTCGACACGGGATTCTCCGGGCCGCGATCCTGGCATGCCGGCACGCCGGCGCCGTCTCCGGCGCAGCATGGGAATGATGAAGGCGGCGACCGCCGCGAAGGCCACCGCGAGGCTGGCCAGCAGCCAGAGATTGCCGCCGCCGCGGAGCGTCAACACTGTCCTGGCGGTGACGCCGCCGGCGCCGCCGATACGGATTTCGACGTTGTAGGCGGACGCCGGCAGCGAGGCCCGCATCCGATACACGCTCTCCTCGAGCGGTTCGTCGAAGGCGCGCAGCACGGGCGCGCCGCCATCCGTCGGGCGCAGAGCCACCTCGACCCGGCCCCTGTGCGCCTTGCCGGTCCGCGTGTCGGTGACGGAGACGTAGATCATCGCGTCGCTCGGTATCCCCGACTGGCTGCGGTTGATGCCGTCCAACGTGTAGGCGACCAGCGTGACCTCGTAGGGTGGCGCGCTGACCTGCACCTCGCGGGTCGGCACTTGCGGGTAGTTTTCGACGTAGCCGTAGTGGGGCAGGCCCTTGATGTGGTGGGCCAGCGCGTTCGACGGCGGCACCAGCACCGCCAGCAGCGCCAGCAGCGCGGCGAGCCCGGCCGTCGCGCGCGCGCCACCGGTCCGGGACCGGCGCCCCAGGCCGATTTCCAGGACCTGCGTCGGACAGAGATCGACGCAGGTATTGCACAGCATGCAGCGTTCGACGTCGATCTCGTCGCGCGGGATGACGGCGACCGGGCAGGCGGCGACACAGGCGTTGCAGCCGGAAAGGCACTCGCCCGATTCCGTGCGCCGTACGCCCCATATCCGCCGCCGGCCAACCAGTTCCAGCAGCAGTCCCGTGGGGCACAGGCTTCGGCACCAGATCCGCGGCGCCGCCAGGAGCTCCGAGGCGGCGATGACGGCCATGAACAGGACGCCGAAACCGACCGCGCCGCCATACACCGCCAGATGCAAGTCGCGGGCCAGACCGGCATAGGGAAGGATGAAGGCAAAAGCGTTGAACCCGGCCACGGCGGAAATCAGGAGGCCCGCCGTCAGTACGAGGTAGCGCAGTCCCGGCGGCGCGGCGGCGCCGGGCAGGCGCAACCGGCCACTCCGGCGCTCAAGCCACGCTCGCAGCGCGGCGTTCATTTCGAGCAACGTATTGACCGGGCAAACCCAGCCACAGAACAGACGCCCGGCCAATGCGGCGACCAGCAGCGGCACCGCGGCGCCGGCGACGAGCGGCCAATGCACCGAGGCGCTGGCGACCGCGTGCCCGAGCGCGGCCAACGGGTCGTTGATGGTAAATCCAAACAAGGTGATCGACCAATATCCGCCGTGAAACAAATCGACCGCCGCGACCGGGCTGTCCAAGCCGCCGAACAGGCGCGCGAACGCGGTGTAAAGGAAACCCGCCCAGTCGCCGGCCAACGCGCCCACATGCCGCGCGCCCTTGCCGTACGCCTCGTACAGCGCGCTGCCACGCGAAAGCATCGGTAGCGCCAGCAATAGTGCGATGGAACTCCACTGGATCGTGCGGCGCAAGGCGTTCAAGATTCAAACCCGTCTTGGCGTGATACGGATCGCCTGCGGCAAGTGGATACAGGCGCGTTCGCAACTGCCGCAACCGACGCACTGTTCGGCGTCCACAACGGGGCGGGCGCCGGCCTTGAGTTTCAGCGCCTTGTCGGGAAACGGGCAGGCGTAATAGCACACGCCGCATGTGCGGTTCGCATAGGAGTAGCACAAATCCTCGTTGACGATCGCGGTCCCCATGTGGACCGATTCCAAGATCGATTCGGCATTGTTGGCGATTGGGGTCAGCGCATCGGTGGGGCAGGCATCGGCGCAGCGCATGCACAGGATGCAGGCCTGCTCGCGCGGCCGGATCAAGGGTACGTAGGCCCGGGCGGGTCCCGCTTCCGGCGCCTCGAACTGGATGCACTGGTTCGGGCAGACGCTGCCGCACTGGAAACAGCGGATGCAGGCCGCCAGGAAGTCCTCTTCGGGCAAGGCGCCGGGCGGTCGAAGCGGCGCGGCCTCCGCCGGCCGCGCGCCGCGCAGGAACCAACCCGTGGCGACCGAGCCCACGGCGGTAAGCGCCAGAGCCAGCGCCCGCCGCCGATTCATGCCGCCGCCGTCTCCGGTTGCGTCGCCCACGTTGGCCCCCGTCCTACGCGATTTTCTCGATCCGCGCCTTCAGGTGCTTGAAATCCGCTTGCCCGGAGACGGGATCGAACAGGCGGCTGGACACCTCGTTGACCAGCCAGCGGTTCTTTTTCGGGTCGGCGCTGTCCGCCACCGAAAGATTCCACGGGGAGAATATCTGTCCGGACATGACCAGATTGCGCGCCGGCCGCACCTTGGAGTTGGTGCCGATCGAGGTCCGCGCCTCGTAGAAGCAGTTCTTTCCGGTTTCGGGGTCGATGCGCGGCGTCACGATCCGCACCCATTCTCCGTCCTCGATGTCCCAGCGTTGGGCGTCTTCGGCGTTGACCTCCACGTACATCTCCGGGACCAGCCGCCTGGTCGTCGGCGAGCGAATGGTCTTGGCGGTGTGGAAGTGCTCGAACACGACGCCGAGGTTCAGCCACAACGGAAATTTGCCGCCTTTCGCCTGTTCCTTGAGCGGCATTTCGAACGCGTCGAAGTCGGGGAGTTCCGGCGGCAGCCCATTGTCGCGGATCTCCTTCAAAACATCCAGATGATCGGTGACCAACGCGTCCGGGCTGGTGCCGATCTTCTCGACCTTGGCCAGGATTTCCTTGGCCCGGGAATAATCCTGCTCGCACAGCTTGAACCGCGCGCGGCCGTCCGCGTGCGGGAAATAGCCGTAGGGCCGGTCTTCCCATCCGGTTTCCTGATTGCCGTATTTCCGTTTCAGCCCGCCGGCCTTGGCCACCGCGTAGTTGGGTGCCGGATAGAACAGGCCCTTGGTCTCGCGCAGCGATTCATAGGGGCTTGTTTTTTCACGTTCCTCGAGTTCGGCGAGGCCCGAGATATCGGTCTTGGTGCCCTTCGAAGCCTTGAGGATGTTCCGGAACACGTCCTCCGGATCGTAGAATCCCTCGTGCACCCCCTCGGTCGCCTTCTTGTAGGGGAACACCTTGTCGGGATCGAGGCCCAGCCGCTTCGCCACCTCGCGGCCCTCGCCGATGATGATGTCGAGGTCCGGCCTGGTATTGGGCGGGCAGGGCACCGCCTTGTCGGTGACGTAGATACGCCGTTCCGAGTTTTGGTAGGTACCGCCCTTTTCACCGAAGGTGGCCGCCGGCAGCACCAGATCGGCGTACAGCAGGTTGGGCGCGTGGCGGTAGCTTTCGGTCGCCACCACGAACATATTCCGTAACGCCGGCCGCAACAGCGACTTGACCTCGGGCATGTCGATGTGCGTGGCGTAGGAATATTTGAGCATCTTCAAATCGCCCTTCAGGGCCCGTTCCATCATGCCCACGGCGAAGCCCACGTTCTTTTGCTTGGCGGTCTTCGCCAAACGGCTCGGCGAGACGCCCCAAGCCTTGGCGATGTAGTCGCGATGCGCCTTGTTGTTCATGCCTTCGTTAAACGGCAGACGGCCGGTAAGCCCACCCATCAGCCGTTCCGACATGGCGTTTGGCTGGCCGGTCATCGAGAACGGGCCGGCGCCGGGCCGGGCGATGTCGCCGGTCAGCAGGTGCAGATTGATCAGCGAGAGCACATTGTGCTGGCCGTGGATCGACTGGTTCCAGCCGCCGATGCCCCAGAACGAGAGCACGCCACCCTTGCCGCGGGCCCGGCCTTTCATCGACGCCTCGGCCCAGGTTTTGGCCAGCTGGCGCACCAGCGCCGGCGCCAGCCCGGTTCGATCGATCACCTGATCCGGGCTGTAGCGGGCCATAACGCCCTCACGATATTTTTCGAATCCCTTGGTGTGCGAGGTAACGAACTTGCTGTCGATGGCGTCCGGGAAATCCTTGAGCAACACATGGGCAATGGCGTTGACCAGCGAGATGTCGCCGTTCGGCTTGATGGTGATATTGAGCGAATTGGTGGGATTGATCTGGTGCAAACCGTCCATCGTGCCGGTGTAACGCGGATCCACGACCATCGTGGGTATTCCGCGTTTTTCCTTTTCGGCGATCACCCGCCAATACAGCACGGAGTGCGAACCGCGGGCGTTGTGGCCGAAGAAATTGATCATGTCGGCGGTTTCGATGTCCTCGTAGCAGCCCGGCGGGTGGTCGCTGCCGAGCGCGGCGAAATAGCCGGCGACCGCGGAGGTCATGCACATGCGGGCGTTGGCCTCGATGGAGTTCGACTGCAGCACCGCCTTGACGAACTGGTTCTCCAGCCATTGTTCTTCCATGGTCAGCTGGCCGGAGCCGTATGTGCCGATGGCATTGCCGCCGAACTTCTTGACGATACCGACGGTCATATCGACCAGGAGGTGCGACGCCTCTTCCCAGGTGACCTCGCGCCACACGTCGTCGTCAAAGCTGCCCTTCGTTTTCGACAGGTGTCCGGTCAGCGGGTTGGTCATGTCCTTGCGGACGAGTACCTTGTTCAGCCGGTCGACGTCGATGGCCTCGGCCGCGGTCAACCCCTTGATGCATTGCATGCCCAGGTTGACGGTGCTGTCCTTGTCGGGCACCGAGGCGACGATGCGTCCGTTCCGTACGACCAGGTAGCTGTGGCAGCCGACACCGCAATAGGGGCACTGGGTCGGCACCAAAGTCTGCTCGTCGCCGGACTCGGCGGCCGCCGCCGAGGCACCCTTGAAGTCGAACACCCAATTATCGCGCACCATGCCAAAGGTGCCGATGCCGGCGCCGATAGCGGCGGCGCCGCCGCGCATAAATCCTCGCCGGTTGACCTTCGCTTCGTCCAGTCCCAACCATTCACCCGACTTTGAATCTTTCGTCATGATCTACTCCTTGGGAGCGAGGCTTCTGAGATAGGCGACGATGTCGTCGATCTCGTATTCGCGTAGTTCGACGAATCCTTGGCGGCCTTTGAGATACGCTCCCATCGGCGTGCCGACCCGGCCATACATAAGTGTCGCTTTGATGTATCCGTCGGTGGCTGATTTCAGGAACCCCGGGTCGGCCAACGCCGGCCCGCCGATGCCCGAGACAGCGCCGATGACGTGGCCACCGCCGGCGTTCGGGCCGCCTTGCCCTTCCAGCCCGTGGCAGCCCGCGCACAACCCCTTGAACAGGGCGTGGCCTTCGCCGGCGTCGCCGTCAATGGTTCCATTCGCGATCTCGACGCTGGGCTGGTACTGCCAGCTCTTGATGTACAGGGCGACCGCGCGCATATCGTTCTCGCTCATTTCCTCGGCGAACGACGGCATGCCGCGCACCGGGCGGCCGTGTCGCATGCTGCGCATCAGATAGCCGAAATCGGCGATTACCAGGAACGACTGAAGATTGAGCGGCAGCCCCATTCCGCCGCGGCCGTGTTCACCGTGGCAGGCGGCGCAGTTCTCTTCAAACAACATTTGCCCGCGCGAGTAATATTGGTTCCAGCCGCTGTCGCGGGTGAACACTTGTGGGGCCGTGCCGGCGCCGCTTTGAGCGCTGGCGGCGGTTGCGGCAATTGTAAATACAGCCGCGGCGACGGCCAACGCCGCGCGGCGAACGCTGCTACGATTCATGATTGTTCCCCCAGTGGATCCATGGGTCGTGACGCAATACCTGTGACCCGTTGTCCACCCCTGATCGTCCCTGTCTCGATGATCTGGCAGGGTATAGTGGGGTACATGAGTCAAGCAGGCGCGAATGTCAAGAAAACCGGTCATGGAAAACCGGGAACCCCGACGGCGCGGCGGGCCGCCGCTTTGCCCCGTCCGGCGGCCTCAGACCTTGTGGTAGTCGCGGTACCAGGCGACGAAGCGCGGTATTCCCTCGTCGATAGGCGTTTTGGGCGCAAAGCCGAGTTCGCGCCGGCTGGCCTCGATATCGGCATAGGTCGCCTTGACGTCGCCCGGCTGCATGGGTTGCAGGTCGATCTTGGCTTTCTTGCCGACCGCCTTCTCGATCAGCTCGATGAAACGCATCAAGGGCTCGCTTTTATTGTTGCCAAGATTGTAAAGCCGGTGCGGCGGCGATTTGCCATCGTCGGCCGGCGGACGGTCGAGCGCGGCGAGCACGCCGCCGACGATATCCTCGATATAACTGAAATCCCGCGTCATGTCGCCGCGATTGAAGACCTGGATGGGCCGGCCCTCGATGATGGCCTTGGTGAAAATGTAGGCCGACATGTCCGGCCGACCCCACGGGCCGTAGACCGTGAAAAAACGCAAGCCGGTTTGCGGCAGCCGGTGCAAGTGGCTGTAGCTGTGGCTGAGCAGTTCGCCGGCCCGCTTGGTCGCGGCGTAGAGCGAAACCGGTTGATCGACGCGGTCGTCGACGGAAAACGGCAAGTCCGTGTTGCCGCCATAGACCGAGGACGAGCTGGCGTAGACGAGGTGCGCGAGTTGTTCGAGCCGGCGACAGGCTTCGAGCACGTTGAAATGGCCGACCAGGTTCGTCCGGATGTACGCGCCCGGGTTTTCCAGCGCGTAGCGCACGCCAGCCTGGGCCGCCAGATGGATGACCCGATCGACGCCGCCGGTGCCGGTCATAGCCTCCTCGATCGCCCTGCCGTCGGCGATATCGACGCGCCGGAATGTAAACGCCTGGTGTTTCTCCAAGTTGGCGAGGCGCGCCTCCTTGAGCCGCACGTCGTAGTAATCGTTCAAATTGTCGACGCCAATCACCGTATCGCCGCGCTCGATCAGCGCGGCGCAGACGTGATAGCCAATGAAACCGGCGGCGCCGGTAACGAGAACACTCATACTGTTGGCCTGTTGGCCCCGAAAGCGGTTGGATCGGCGGTGACCTCATATAACCGGGTTTGATAAATAAATCATCTCCCGGCGGTCCGCGAGAAGGTCAAGCGAGAGATCGCCGGTCTCTATCGCAAGCTCCTGGGCCTGGCCCGGAACAGCCTCAGCCAACAGCTGACTTCGATGGCCCGGATCCTCATAGCCATATCAGCCTGAAAGAGGGCGGAGCGTGATCTACCCATCCGGTTTAGGGCCGGATTCGTGCTGGTACGCCCGTTGTGCAGCTATCGTCGGTAACCGGACCAAATTATTCAGGGAATTTGTAGTTAAATTGTATTATTGGACATATTTATTGCTAAGGTTACAAGATCATCCGTAAGTATATTTAAAAGTAGAATTTTCAATACTTGCGTAATCAAATGAAATGTCCCGCATGCGCACTGGATTGCTGACGATGCGCCCCGAACAGGCGTAAAGCCACCGAACCAAGGATGCGAATTGTGACATTGGACGACAAGTTGCCGCAACTGATCCACCGCAACGAGAACCAGATGTCCGCCCGGTTCAACCGGCTGGCCAAGAGATACGGCGTCAACGCCCAGGCTTGGCGCGTGCTTGGGGCGCTGCTCGATACCGACGATCAGCGGGTCGGTGATTTGGCGAAACACACGGGCATCGAGCTGTCGACGCTCTCTCATATGCTGACAAGGATGGGCCAGTCCGGCCTGGTCAAGCGCCGGCGCGTGTCCGAGGACCAGCGCACGATGTTGGTCTGGCTCGCCCCAGCAGGGCGGGCCCTAGCGGAAAAGATCATTCCCTTGGCCGAGGCGAACGAACAGACGGCACTCGACGGATTCAGCAAGGATGAGGCCAAGTTGCTCAAGGCGCTGCTCAGGCGCGTTGCCAAGAATATGGAGGACCAGGAGAAACTGGCCCATCAGGACAACCTTCGCGCCCGGAAAATTAAACGATTATGAGATTGCGGGAATGTCTGAATTAGGTCAAAAAGTGGACATCACATTGGGTGCGAGAGCCTAAAACGGGCGGTTCTGTAATCGGCGGCGGCCAATGTTGTCATCCGCCCCCCGTCGCGGCAAAGCAATAATTGATAATGCAACTATTGGTGTTTCAATTAGTCTCCCTGGCCGAGGCGAGGGCCGGGTCGGAATTGGCGTCCGGCGCGCCGCCTAGGGATTCGCAACGGTCCGCGGCGTTGCATGCGGGGCACACATCGCGGCAATCGACGGCCCAGGGGGCGGGACCGTCAGATATATCTTAAAGCCAATGAACTTCGGAAGTTTTGCTGTATTCCGTGGTGGCATGCTCGGTCGGTCGCGTGACATGTGTTATTTTTAACACACCAAAATACGAATATATTTAAGTCCGGCGAATTGCCTTGACGATTCCAGGGCTTGGCTCGATAACTCGAAATCTCGGAATTCCTACTTATTCCGAGATATTCGCGATTGCGCTTGAATACAACGCATTGGCGAAACTACAAAAACGGAGAGGAGGTTCCACTCATATGACTACACCTCGTTTACGAACGGCCCTGCTGGGGTCCGGCGCCGCGATCGCTTTGCTCGCGGCATCCGGTCCCGTGGCGGCTGACGAGATCGACGACCTGCGGGCGCAGATCAACGCGCTTCAGGACCAGGTCTCGCAGATTCAGGCCGATGAAACCGCCACGCCGCGCGTTGCGCCGGCCGCCGCGGTCAATGCCGGCAGCAAGCCCAAGTCGTGGCAGCTTCCGGGCACCAACACGTCGATGTCGATCGGCGGTTACGCCAAGCTGGACGCGATCTACGATCTCAACGCCGATCAGGGTCCGAACCTGAGCGACGGCGCGGCCGAAGGCTCGCAGGCAGCCAACAAGCAGGGGCATATGCGCCTGCACGCCAGGCAGTCGCGCCTGTTCGTCAAGACCTGGACGCCCACGGACTGGGGCGAACTCGCCACCCACATCGAATTCGACTTCTTCGGCGCCGGCGGCAACGAGGTCGTGACCAACTCGGACACCTTCCGTAAGCGCCACGCCTATGGCCGTCTGGGTCCGGTGTTGGCCGGCCAGACCTGGTCGACGAGCCTCGACCTCCGGGCCTATCCCGAAGTCCTCGATTTCGCCGGTCCGGCGGGCGAACGCTTCATCCGCCAGGGGGTGATCCGCTACACCCACAATCTGGGCGACGGCGCGAATCTCCAGCTCGCGGTCGAGAACCCGCAACAGACGTTCAGAACCGACGCGGCGAACGCCGGCCTTGGTGCTACGGCGGTCGACCATGCGCCGGACTTCGTTGTCAAGGTGACCAAGAGGTTCTCGGGTGGCCACATCTCCGGCATGTTCATGGGCCGGGTGCTCTCGGCCGACACCGGTGGTGCCCCAGCCATGGCCTTCGAGGATACGGAGTTCGGCTGGAGCGGCGCGATTTCGGGCAGCTACAACATCACCCCGAACGACACGTGGAAGTTCGCGTTCTCCTATGGCGACGGCGCGGGACGCTACCAGTTGAACGGCGTTGGCCAAGCGTTCGTCATTGCCACGCCGTTTGGCTCGGCCACGCCCGAGCTGAGGACGGTCAAGATGTTCGGCGGGCACACCAGCATCCGCCACAAGTGGAATGCCACCACGCGTTCGAACGTGGTGTTCGGCTCCTCCAAAGCCGATGTCGCGGACGAGATCGACGCCGTGGCCGGCGGCGCCACCGCCAAGGGTAATATTCCGGCGGGTATTCCGGATCGCAGAAATTCGATCCACGCGAACCTGATCTGGAGCCCGGTGCCGCAGGTCAATATCGGCCTCGAGTACATCTGGCAGCAGACCTCGTACCACAACAGCAACAACGGCCGTACCAGCCGTATCCATCTGGGTATGCAGTACAAGTTCTAATCGATCCGCGTTAGCGGAATTCGATTCGACTGATCTGGCCGGTCCCCGAGCGGGGGCCGGCCATTTTTTTGCCGCTTGATCTCTCGCTTTATCACTGATCCTTGGTATTGGCGCGTCAGCGTCCCTCGCGCCTCCAGGCGAGCAGGAGAGCGGCCAGCGCAAGCACCAGCACCAACACGCCGGGCAGGACCGGCACCTGGCGGATGCCGGTCACGATATAATCGCCGTTGGCGCGCAAACCGATCCAGCCCTGTTTGCCCAAACGGTTCCTGCCCGCGACCTCGCGTCCCGGGCGGACTCGGCGGATCTCGGGAAACGATTCCTCCGCCAGCCAAATCACGCCGCCGCCGCTCGCCGCGATCACTGGCGCGAGCCGCTCGTCGGTCGCGCGCATGTCGGCCACTTCGCGTGGGTTGAGCGTGCCCGCCGCGACCATCGTCGCCCGGCTATGATCGCGAACTCGGTAAAGGCCGGGCGAATCCACGGCGACGCTGCCGGTGGCCCGCCCGCGGCCGATCTCCTCCAACTCCAGCGTCCGCACTTCTCCGGACGGCGCGGTGATTTCGACCGGGCCGTTGTCCGGCAGGAGACTTCGTCTCGTGACCTCCAAGCGGCCGCCGCGAACCTCGGCGCGCAGATCGTTCTCTTCGAGTTCAGGCTCCTTCATCAGCCAGTGCGCCAGCCGCCGCAACAGCTCCGCCTGCGGCCCGCCGCCTTCGAACCCGCGGCCCCAAAGCCAGATCTGATCGCTCATGAACTGCGCGACCCGGCCCTCGCCGACCCGGTCGAGAATGAGCAGCGGCCGGCCCTCGGCCCCGGTCATCAACGTGTCGCCGCGATCGACGGTGGCGTCGATCAGGCGGAACCAGCGGCCCCACCGACGCTCCTTTCCCGTCACCCCCGGAAGCTCGGCGGTCACCGGGTGGCGCAAACCCTTGGCCGCGACCTCGGCCCGGAACCCGCCGACGCGCACGTCGCCGGTCGGCCGGCCGGGCAGGATAGGTTGCAGCGGCGTGCGGTAGAGTGAGAGCGGCGTGGCGAACGCGGGGCCCACCGCGACCAGAAGCGCGCCGCCGCGCTCCACATACTGGGCGACGTTGCCGATATAACGCGACAGGATGACGCCGCGCCGCCGGTAGCGGTCGAAAATGATGAGATCGAATTCCTCCAGCCGCGCCTCGAACAGCTCGCGGGTCGGGAAGCTGATCAGCGACAACTCGTCCACCGGCGTTCGGTCCTGTTTTTCCGGCGGCCGGAGAATGGTGAAATGGACCAGATCGACCGCCGGATCGGATTTCAGCAGGTTCCGCCAGCTGCGTTCGCCCGGGTGCGGCTCGCCCGATATGAGCAGGACCCGCAAACGATCGCGAACGCCGTTGACGGCGACGACGGCGGTATTGTTGGCGCTGGACAATTCGCCAGGTACGGCTTCGACTTCGAGCTCGAAATAGGTCGTACCGGCGTGGTCGAGCTGGATTTCGACCTTGCGCTCTTGCCCGACCGGAACTCTCAACGCGCGCCACGTCTTGCCGTCGCGCCGGAGGTTGATGCGCGCCAACTCGCCATTGCCGCCGGGCAGATCGTCGACCCGCACGGTCATTTCGAGCGGCTTGCCGACGAGGCCGTAGTTGGGCGCCTGGACCACGACCAGCCGGCGATCGCCCCTGTTCGGGTCGCCGCTGATCAAGGCATGGAACGGACTGTAGCGGGCGCGATCAGCCTGCTCGTCGGGCACGTCGTGAACCTGCCCGTCGGTAATCATGACGATGCCGGCGAGGCGCCGCTCCGGCAGCTCGGAAAGCGCCCGCGCGAGATCGCCGAACAGTTGGGTGCCGTCGCTGCCGCCCGACCCTTTTCCCGCGCGCACGACCCGTAGCTCGAGATCGGGGAAGCGATCGACGGCCGCGCGGAGCCGGGCCAGCGCCGCTTCGCTTTGCCGCCGTCTCTGGCCGATGTCCTGGCTTGGCGACTCGTCGACGACAGCGATCGCTATGTCGGGGAGCGCTTCGCGCTGTTCCAGAACGAGCGAAGGGTTGGCCAACGTCAACAGCAAAACCGCCGCGGCCAGCAGCCTCCAGCCCAGCCCGGACGCGCGCACGTAAAACGTATAGCCGAGAACCAGGGCCGTCGCGGCCGCGAGGGCGGCCAGCGCCGTCCATGGCAAAAGAGGCGCGAAGGCGGCGCTGGCTTCCATGCCGCTCATTGCCCGAGCCGTTCCAGGATCGCCGGCACGTGCACCTGGTCGGACTTGTAATTGCCGGTCAGCGCGTACATCACCAGATTGATGCCGCTCCTGAAGGCGTATTCGCGCTGGTCCTCGCCGCCCGGGACGACCGCGAACAGCGGACGGTCGTCGTCGCCGGTGGCCCAGGCGCCGCCCCAGTCGTTCGTGCTGACCACGACCGAAGAGACACCGTCATTGACGTCTCGCCTGGCGCGTTCGACCCATACCGTGCCGCCCGCCCAGCGGCCCGGAAACTGGCGCAGCAGGTAAAATGTCTTGGTCAGCACGTGGCCATCGGGAATCGGCGTCAGCTGCGGGATGTGCAGTCCGCGCGTAAGACGCCGGAGCTCGCGCGTGCCCGGCTGGCCCAGCCCGCCCGAGCGGTCGCGCACGTCGAGCACCAGGATACCGCCGCTGGAAATGAACCGGTTGAGCCGTTCCGCGGCGGCCGGAGACGGCGGTGTCTGGCCGGACGTGATTGGCCAATAGACGAGGGGAAAGAAGATCAGTTCGTCGAATTCCGGGTCGACCGCCATGGGCGCGCCCGGTTCGACCGAGGTGCGCGTCCGCAGCATCCAGCGCAGGCCCCTGAGCGCGGCCTCGGAAATCCTGTCGATTTCGGCATCGCCGGTGAGCAGATAGGCGAGATGGGTCTCGCCGGTAGCCGCGAGCGCGAACGCGTCGCCGTCGCGATCGCCCGGTTCCTCGGCGTCCGCGGGCGCGGCCGGAAGCAGGACCAGCGCCGCGACAATGGCTGACGTGGCCGCCACGGCGCCGGCCGATCCCGAGCGCAATCCTCGAAATGCCAATGAAATCACCAGATCCGCAAGCATCAGCAGCAGCGCCGCGGCCATCAGCCAGGGCATCAGATCGAATTCGCGTTCAAGGCCGTAGAAGCCGCGCGCGACGCCCGAGGGCAAATCACCGAGCGGCCCGATATCGGTCAACCCGGCGGAGAGGTTGAGGCTGCGTCGGACGGCCTCGGTGCCATAAAATCCCGGCGGGTGGCGCGGGCGGGCGAAGGTCTTTTCGAAGGAAGCGGCCGGGATCGCGGCCGCCGTCGCGGGCGCCCGTTGCAGGCGCCCGAACCCGTCCAGGGTTTCCACCGGCGGCAGGCTGCCCTCGGCGTCGCCCGCGGCCACGCCTTGGCTCAGTCCAACGAGCCGCCGCAGCATGTCGACGAACAGGCCCGAGAGCGTGAGGTTGGACCAGCCGGTGTTGGCGGTGGTGTGCAGCAGGACCAGCCAGCCCCGACCACGCCGCTCGGCGGTCACCAGCGGCGTGCCATCGGTCAGCCGGGCCCAGGTCTTCTTTCCGAGATCGGCCGCCGGTTCCGCCAGCACTTGCCGCCGGATCACCACATCCTCGGGAATGGCGAGGCCGGCGAACGGGCTGGACGGCTCGAACCGCGCAAGCCGCATCGGCTGGGTCCACGACATGCTTCCGCCGAACGTGCGGTCGCCGCGGCGCAGGCGCACCGGAACCAGTTCGTCGTCGGCCTCGGCGAGGCGCGGTCCGGCAAACCGGACGACCACGCCGCCCGATTGCAACCAGTCGGTGATGCGCGACCGCGCGGATCCGGTGATCGGTCCGGGATCGGCCAGGATCAGCACCGAAAGCGGCCGCGCGAGAAGCTCGGCGGCGTTGCCGCGGCGCACTTCGCCGTAAGGACCCAGCGCGCGCTCCAGGTAGTAGGCCTCGCTCAGCAGCGGATGGCCGGTAAGCGCCGACCCTGTCACCAAGCCGATCGGGCGGCGGCGCCAGCGCTCGTCCAGCAGCACCAGCGACGCGGCCGTGCGCTGGCCCTCCACCTCCAGCCGCGCGACCCGGTTGCGCAGTTCCGACGGCAGTTCCAGCGCGGCGTCGGCGCTTGACGACCCCGGCGCGAAGCGAACCTCGCGGCGGGCCAGCACCCGACCGTTGTCGGCCATCGCCCGCACCCATACAAGCGCCGGGCCATCGGACCCGACGCGCAGAAGCCGCGCGCCGAGTTGTGTGCCTTCGATCACCGGCGGCAGCATCACCACCGGCCGGTCTTCCGGCGCGTCGACAATGACGCGCAGCGAGCCAAGACGTTGCAGCCGCTCGGCGAGATTCGCCGCCGCCTCATCGTCGATACCGTCGCTCAGCCAGACGGCATTGGCGGAGCCGGGTATTTCGAGCCGCTCCAGCGCGGCGGCGGCGGCGGCGCGGTCGGTCGGCCATGGCAGCGGGACAAGCGCCCGCGCCAAGGTCCGCGCGTCGGTGGCGCGCAAGAGCTTGCTGGCTTCCAACGGCGCCTCTTCGCTGCTCCGCGCGGTGGCCAGCAGAATAACCGGCCGTTGCGCCCGTTCGGCCTGTGCCAGAAGCTCGCCGATCTCCTGCTCGCGGGCGGGCCAATCGGCCGCCGCGGCCCAACCATTGTCGACCACCAGAACCAGCGGGCCGCTGCCCGTGAACTCGGCGCCCGGGTTCAGGATCGGCCGGGCCAGGCCGACTATGATCAGCGCCGCCAGCACCGTTCGCAGGATCAGCAGCCACAGCGGCGTGTGCGCCGGGGTCTCTTCCTTCTGTCGCAACCCGAACAGGAGTCGGACGGCGGGAAACCGGATCAGCCGGGGCGTCGGCGGCGTCACCCGCAACAGCCACCACAACACCGGCAGGACCGCGAGCGCGAGCAGAATCCACGGGCTGGCAAAGGCCAATGGTCCGAGGCTCAGCATGGCAACCCGTCGTCCGTCATCGCAGCAGCGCGCCCGACATGATCATGTACAGGGCGAGCAAGGCCGTCTCCGGCGGCTGGTGGCTGTGGTGCCGGGTGAACGACCAGCCGACGTGCCGGCAGATCGATTCCAGCCCGTCGACATGGGCGCCGAGCCGCGCGCGATATTCCGCGCGGGCGCTTTCCACCCGGCGCACCAGCACGTCGCCTTCTCCCTCCAATCCTTCGAACCGGGTCCGCCCGCGGAAGGGCAGGTCCTCCTCCGCCGGATCCAGAACTTGCAGCAGATGTCCATTGACGCCGCGTCCGGCGAAGCGGCGCACGAGGTCGTTGGTCTCCTCGATCGGCGCCAGGAAATCTCCGATCAGCACGAGGTGAGCGTGCCGCGGCAAGGGCTCGAATCCGGGCAGATCCCCGCCGCCACCCTCGGCGGCCTTGAATCGTCGTTCGTCGAGCACGGAGTGGGCGAGGCGTTCGAGGGTTGCGCGGCCGCTCGACGGCACCGATCCGTCGCCCAGGAGTGCGATGTGCTCGCCGGCGCGCACCAGGAGCGACGCCAGCGCCAGCAGCAGCAAATCCGCGCGCTCGCGTTTCTCCGGCAGATCGTCGGCGGAGGCGTAGCGCATCGACGCCGAAACATCGCACCACAACCAGATGCTCTGCGCGGCCTCCCACTCGGTTTCCCGCACGAACAGGTGGCGGGTCTTGGCCGACTGACGCCAGTCGATCATCTGCGCCGAATCGGTCGATTCGTAGCGGCGGAACTGCCAGAACGTCTCGCCCTGGCCGACGCGGCGCCTGCCGTGCACGCCTTGCGCGATGGTCGAGGCGACGCGCTCGGCGGCGACCAGGAGCGGCGGCAGCCCGGCGGCGATTTCCTCGGCGCGGTGCCGCGAGAGTTGCAGATTCGCGCTCGTCGCCATGACCCGCGTCCTCGGCCGGCGGTCAGCCGACGGCCGCGCGCAACCGGTCGATCACCTGATCCACGGTGACACCGTCGGCGCGGGCCGAGAAGTTCAGCGCCATGCGGTGGCGCAGCACGGGAGGGGCCAGCGCCAACACGTCCTCGACGGACGGCGCGAGCCTGCCCTGGAGAACCGCGCGGGCGCGAACCGCCAGCATCAGCGCCTGGCTCGCGCGCGGACCCGGCGCCCAGGCCACGTGGTCACGGATCTCCGGGATGGCGCTGGTTTCGGGGCGCCCCTCGCGCACCAGCGTGAGGATCGCCTCGACCACGCTTTCGCCGACCGGCACGCCGCGGATCGTCTCCTGCGCCCGGGCCAGCTCCTTGGCCGTCAGAACCTTTTCGGGCTTGTCCTCGACCAGCCCCGTGGTGGCGATCATCATGCGCCGTTCGGATTCGGCGTCGGGATAGCCGACGTCGATTTGCAACAGGAAACGATCGAGCTGCGCTTCCGGCAGCGGATAAATGCCTTCCTGCTCGAGCGGATTTTGTGTCGCCAGCACGTGAAACGGCGAGGGCAGGGGATGGTAATGCCCGGCGACCGTCACGCGGTGCTCCTGCATTGCCTGCAACAGCGCCGACTGGGTACGCGGGCTGGCGCGGTTGATTTCGTCCGCCATCAATAGCTGGCAGAACACCGGCCCCTTGATAAAGCGGAACGAGCGCTTGCCGGTGTCGGATTCCTCCAGCACCTCCGAGCCCAATATGTCCGCCGGCATCAGGTCCGGCGTGCACTGCACCCGCTTGTCGTCGAGCCCCAGGGTCAGCCCGAGCGTCTCGACCAGCCGCGTCTTCGCCAGTCCCGGAACGCCGATCAACAGGGCGTGACCGCCGGCAAGCAGCGTGATAAGAGTTTCGTCGACGACCTCGTCCTGACCGAAGATGACCCGCGCGATGCTGGTCCTGACTTCGGCCATGCGCTGGCCGAGCGATTCAACTTCGGCGATCAACTTGTCCGGGGAATCGGCGTCGGCCAGGCCGGATTCGGGTGCGCTCAAAATACACCTCCGTCTTGGGGGAACATATAGTGTGGATCGATGAGCAAAGCATCACCGAATATTGCCCGCCTTGCAAAACAAATTGGCGCGAGCGCGGGCGCCGCCGACGGTGACGCGCCACTCGACGATACCTGCGGCGACTTCGGCATTCGCATCGCCCGCGACGGAACCTGGTACTATCAGAATTCTCCCATCGGTCGCAAATCGCTGGCCAAGTTGTTTTCGACGGTTTTGCGGCGGGACGAGGACGGCGATTACTGGCTCGTCACGCCGGTCGAACGGGGGCGCATCGAAGTCGAGGACGCGCCCTTCGTCGCGGTGCGGCTCGCCGTCGCCGGAACTGGCCGCGACCAGGTGCTGACCATGGAGACCAATCTTGACGACAGTGTGACAATCGACGCGGAGCACCCGATTCGCGTTGCCCACGATCCCGAAACCCGGGAGCCGACGCCCTACGTGCTGGTGCGCGGCCGGCTCGAGGCGCGCATCGGCCGCGCGGTGTATTACGAGCTGGTCGAACTGGGCGTGGAACGCGAGGGCGGAAGTGGCCATATCTACGGTGTATGGAGCAGCGGTGAATTCTTCCCGCTGGGTCAGTTGACGGAGACGGCGTGAACCGGGAACTCGTGCAAAGCCGCATGGCCCGCCTGGGCGCCGCCGGCGGAGAAAGTGGACCGGAGGCCAGCGCCGGCCCGCGTTCCAGCGCCAATGGCGCCGCCGGTATCGGCCAGCGCGGCGACCATGATCTCAACCCCGATCTCGTGCCCGAAGGCGAGCTGATCGACGCCGCCGTGCTGATTCCGATCGTTGACCGGGCCGACGGCATGACCGTGCTGCTTACCCAGCGCACCGAGCACCTGAACGACCACGCCGGCCAGGTCAGTTTCCCCGGCGGCCGGGTCGAGGCGGGGGATGCCGACCCGGTGGCCACCGCGCTGAGGGAGACCGAGGAGGAGATCGGCCTCGCCGCCAGCCACGTCGAAGTCATCGGCCGGCTCGACGATTACCTGACCCGCACCGGGTTTCTCGTGACCCCGGTGGTGGGGCTGGTGGCGCCGCCCTTCACGCTCGAGCTCGACAGTTTCGAGGTCGCCGAGGCGTTCGAGGTGCCGCTCGCCTTCGTGCTCGATGCGGCGAACCACGAGCGGCACAGCCGTGTCTGGAACGGCGCCGAACGGTACTTCTACGTGCTGCCCTTCGAGGACCGGTACATCTGGGGCGCCACCGCCGGCATACTGGTCAACCTTTTCGAGGTTTTGCGCGACTGATGGTGCGAATCATTATCCAGCATCTGCTCCTGTTCCTGCTGCCGACGGTGATGTACGGAATCTACCTGAGTTGGGCGCGCCGCCGCGCCCAGGCCGCCGGCCAAATGGCGCCGGCGTGGCAAGAGGGTTCCTGGTTCTGGTTGATCGTATCCGGCGGGCTCTTGGTAATATTTTCGCTGGCCGCATTGGCGACCTTCGGCGGCGCCGGGCCGGAGGCGGTGTACGA
>CBDVDY010000002.1:0-41508 GCA_965372875.1 uncultured Alphaproteobacteria bacterium
CTTGTCCAATTTCGACCTATTCAGCAGCCGTCTGTTGCTGCTGCGGCTCGGGTTCCACCGCGCCCTCCTCCTTGTCCGGCTCGAAAAGCTGAACCGGCGCGGAAGGCATTACCGTGGAAATCGCGTGTTTGTAAACCAGTTGCGAGTGGTGATCACGGCGCAGCAACACGCAGAAATTATCGAACCAAGTCACGATTCCCTGAAGCTTCACCCCGTTTACAAGGAAAATCGTCACTGGGTTTTTGTTCTTGCGGATGTGATTGAGAAACACGTCCTGCAAGTTTTGCGTTTTCTCGGCTGACATGGTTGTTTTCCATTTGTTATTGGTCCTCACCCACGGGCGGCCTACCGGCCGTGAATTCCGTGTCGCACTTATTCACGCGGTATAATTACCGCGGCTCCCATCGTCATCAAACTGACTCTAAGGAATTAGGATTGATGAAGCAGTTTGGCAAGCTCCGAGCAATCCGCGACGAATAGATCCGGTTTGTCGAGACCGGAAAGCTCGGGCCCTGTATCTCCAACCAGTACAGCCACGCAGGCGGCATTCCTGGCACACAATACGTCGACATCGTTGTCGCCAACGAGCCAAACATCGGCGCCACGCGTCACGCCGCTGCCCACAAGGGCCATGTCCACCGGCGCCACGGCGGGCTTATCCTCGGGGGCGTCGTCCGCGCCGATCAATTTTCCGAAATAGCCGGTCCAACCAAGATGCTCGGCCTCGCGGCGCAAAAGATCGCCCCTTTTGTTGCTTACCACGCCCAAATATATGTCTTTCTTCGCCAGCGCACCGAGAAGCTCCACGGCCCCCGGCATCGGCCGCAATCCGTCCAAGTGCGTCGCGGTGAAATGGTCATAAAAAATTTTTCGCGCCTCCCGCCAGCGGTCGCCGAACATGGCCGGGAATCCGTCCCGCAACGAATGCTTGATCCGCGCGCGCGATTCCGACAGCGTCCACGGCCGCTGATCCATGGCGGCGAGCGCGGTGTTGAACGCCGCCAGGATAACCTCCCAATTATCCACCAGTGTGTTGTCCCAGTCGAACAGGATAGCGCGCGGCGGGCACACGGGATTTGAGTTATCGGGCGGCACCGGAGGCGTGCGCGGCGTAAAGTTTCATCAGCTTGCGCGACAGCGGCCCCGGCTTGCCGTCACCGATAATCCGATCGTCGATGCGGACTACCGGCATCACGTTCGACGAAGTACTTGTGACGAACGCTTCGCGGGCGGCGGCGGCTTCATCCGCGGTAAAGGCGCGCTCGACGAACGCCAGCCCCTCGCGGAGAGCGAGGTCGATGACGGCCAGCCGCGTCACCCCGTTCAGAATAGCGTTGTCCGGGGTTCGGGTCGTCAGCTCGCCCTTCGAGGTGACGATCCAGGCGTTGCTCGCGGTGCCCTCGGTGATATAGCCGTCCGCATCGATCTGCAGCGCTTCGTAGGCCCCCGCGTCGGCCGCCGCCTGCTTGCCGAGAATATTCGGCAACAGCGAGATGGATTTGATATCGCAGCGTTTCCAGCGAATATCGGGCACGGTAATGACCGAGACGCCATCGACGCCCAATGAAGCGCGCGATTTCGCGCGCCGAGCGGTCATGACGATCGCCGCCTCCGCGGCCCGCGGAAAGGCATGATCGCGCGCGGCCACGCCACGGGTGATCTGCATATATAATATCCCGTTGTGAACCCGATTGCGGCGCAGCACCTGCCGCATGACGATTTTCATTGCCCGGCGCGACATCGGAGCGGCGATATCGAGCTCACCAAGCGAGCGCTCGAGCCGATCGAGATGCGGTTCTTCGTCGACGAAACGCCCGCCCCGGACGGCGATCACCTCGTAGACGCCGTCGGCAAACTGGTAGCCACGGTCTTCGACATGGACCGAAGCCTGCTGATGCGGCACGTAACTTCCGTTGACATATGCGATACGGGACATTCGTCCGAAAACATATGTTTGTTTTCAGAAATATTCCAGTCGCACGGCAAACATCTTTTCGACCTTCTTGACCGCTTGCGACGCGGCGAACAGCACGACCCGGTCCTTCACGCGTATCACCGTGTCGCCGCGCGGCACCAACACCTCGCCATCGCGGACTATGGCGCCGATGATGATGCCCTTGTCGAGCTTGATCTCGCGCAACGGCGTGCCGACGACGCTCGACGTATCGAGCGCCTCGGCTTCGATCACCTCGCCCACCCCGTCGCGCAGCGAACGGACGTTCAGAATGCGGCCCCGCCGGATGTGCTGGAGAATTGTGGAAACGGTGATCGCCCTCGGCACCACGACGACATCGATGCCGAGCGTGGTGATAAGCGCCTCGTAAGTCTGATTGTTTACCAGCGTGACGGCCCGTCGGCAGCCACTCCGCTTGGCGAGCAGCGCGGCGAGAACGTTCACCTCGTCGTCGTTGGTCACCGTTACGATGGTGTCGGTAGCGCCGACATTGGCTTCGTCGAGGATCTCCGGGTCGAGCGCGTCGCCATTGATCACGACCGTGTCCGAGAGGGCCTGGGCGACGAGTTCGGCCCGCTCGGCGCCGAGCTCGATGACCTTGGCGGTGACTGTCGGGTGGTTCTTCTCGATGTCCTCGGCGAGAAACAAGCCGATATTGCCGCCACCGACGATGATGATCCGGTGGGCCTCGGTCTCCTCCTGCCCGAACGACGCCATGGCGCGGCCGACGTGATCGGATTCCACCGCGAAATAAACCTCGTCGCCGGCCAGCATCTGATCGTCGCCGGTGGGCACGATGGTACGGCCATCGCGGATGATGCCGACGACAATCATGTGAAGGTCCGGAAAAAGCGTCGTCAGTTGCCGCAGCGGCGTATCGATTATGGGGCAATCGTCCGTCACGCGAACGCCGATTACACGGACCTTGCCATCGGCCAGCGGGATCATATCGAACGCGCCGGGTGCCTGTAGCTGGTGTGTAATCGCGCGCGCGACCTCGATCTCGGGCGAAATGATGACGTCGATCGGCAGATTATCTCGACTGAAAAGGTCTGACCAGATCGGCTGCAAGTAGCTCTGCGCGCGCACGCGGGCGATCTTTGTCGGTAGATTAAAGAGCGAATGCGCGACCTGGCACGCCACCATGTTGACTTCGTCGGCGTGGGTCACGGCGATGAGCATGTCCGCGTCTCCCGCGCCAGCCTGCTCCAACACGTCCGGATAGGAGGCGAAGCCCACGATGCCTCGCACGTCAAGTGTGTTGGTGACCTTGCGCACGAGATCGGGCGACTGGTCGATAACCGTAACTTGATTGTTTTCGGTAGCCAGATGTCGGGCGATATTGAACCCGACCTGGCCGGCCCCGCAGACGATCACCTTCATGGATTAAGTCGCTCCCCCGCCCATTCGGGCGTTCAGGCGTCGTATTCGTGGGTCGTTTTCTCGCCGCCGCCGTGCACCCCCAGAGCCTTGAGCTTGCGGTGCAACGCCGAGCGCTCCATACCGACGAACGTGGCGGTACGCGAAATATTGCCGCCGAAACGCATCATCTGCGCGGCCAGGTACTCGCGCTCAAAAATTGTTCGCGCTTCCCTGAGGGTCAGCGTCATGATCTCGCTGCCGCGGTCCCAGCGCGGCGCGATCGGCGTGGTCGCGCCAATCTCCGGCGGCAGCATACCGGCGCTAATCCGACTGGACGATTCGCCCGGCGCCATGATCAAGAGCCAATCGACGACGTTACTCAATTGACGAACGTTTCCCGGCCAGTCATAGGCTTGCAGCACAGCCATCGCATCATCGCCGATTTGCCGTGGCGGAATGCCGGCCACGGCCGCGGAACGCGCCATAAAGTATTCCGCGAGCCGCGGGATATCGGCGCGCCGCTCCATCAGTGGCGGCACCGCGATCGGTACCACGGAAAGCCGGTAATAGAGGTCCTCGCGGAATCGTCCGCCCGCAATCTCGGCTTGCAGGTCGCGATTGGTCGACGCAATCACCCGTACCTCGACCTCGACACGGCTACTGCCGCCAACCCGTTCGAAGGTCTGCTCCTGCAACACGCGCACAATCTTGCCTTGGGTTTCGAGCGGCATGTCCGCCACTTCATCGAGCAGAAGGGTTCCCCCGTGCGCTTGCTCGAATGTGCCGATCTTGGCCGGGCTATTCGCGCCGTCGGCACCGGCTTCGCTGCCGAACAACTCGATTTCCATACGCTCTGGCCGCATCGTCGCGCAATTGACGACGATAAAGGGGCCGTCCGCGCGACCGGAATGGGCTTGGAGAAGCTGGGCCACGACTTCCTTGCCGACCCCCGCCGGTCCGGTAATCAGAACGCGACTGCTGGTCGGCGCAACTTTTTCGATCGCCTGCCGCACTTGGCTGATCGCGGGCGAATTACCGATCAGTTCCACATCGCCACCCGACCGCAATTTGAGCTGCTCGTATTCCCTCCGCAGCTGGGCGGCCTCTATGGCCCGTCGGATCACCAACAACAGGCGGTCGGCCTTGAACGGCTTTTCGATAAAGTCGTAGGCGCCGTTCTTGATCGCCGCCACCGCGGTTTCGATGTTTCCGTGGCCGCTAATCATGACGACCGGCACGCCGGCATAGTTCGCGACGATTTCGTCAAGAAGTTGCATCCCGTCTATGGCGCTGCCTTGCAGCCAAATATCGAGGATGACGAGGTTCGGGCGCCGCGCGTTTAGCAAGCTAAGCGCCGTCTCGGAATCTCCCGCGACACGCGTCTCGTAGCCTTCGTCCCGCAGGACGCCGTCGATCAGTGCCCGAATGTCGGCCTCGTCGTCGACGATCAGGATATCAAACGCCATGGAAAGCGGTCTTCGCGGTTTCGGCGGTCGCGGTCTCGCCCTTGGGCGGTCGCTCTTCCTCGCCGACGCCAAATATCAGCTTCACGCGGGCACCCCCACCATCACGGTTCTCCAACACCACGTCGCCCCGGTGATCTTCCATTATCTTGCGCACGATCGCGAGACCCAACCCGGTCCCCTTCTCGCGCGTCGTGACATAGGGCTCCAACAACCGGTGCTGAATGTCCGGCGGGAATCCCTGCCCGTTGTCTTCAACGACGATTTCCGCTCCGCCCCGCCGGCGGGCCAACGCCAGCGCGACCCTCCCCGATGCGGACTTTGGCTTGCTTTGGCCATCGCGGTCAAGAATCGAATCGGCGGCGTTTTGGAGCAGGTTTGTCACCGCCTGCCCGACCTGGTGCCGATCGCAACGAAGTTGAACCGGCCCCTCCGGCGCCTCGATTTCGAATTCGATCTCGGGATGGGCGGATCGCTGCAGGAAAAGAGCCTGCCGGCAAATATCCGAAAGGTCCTCCTCCTTGAGCACCGGCGCCGGCATGCGGGCGAACGCCGAAAACTCGTCGACCATGCGGCCGATATCGTCCACCTGCCGAATGATCGTGTCGGTGCAAATTTCGAAGGTCTCGCGGTCGGTCTTTATCTGGCTCAAATATTTACGTTTCAGACGTTCCGCGGAAAGCTGGATCGGAGTCAGCGGATTTTTGATTTCATGCGCCACGCGGCGGGCAACATCCGACCAGGCCGCCTTGCGCTGCGCCGCCTGCAATTCGGTGATATCGTCGAACGTCACGACGTAGCCAATGACCTCGCGGCTGATTCGTTCCGCCGCGATACGAACCAGAAGCGTGCGCGCCCGGCCATCCCGGATCATATTGATCTCCGCCTGCTCGAAGCGCTCGGGCCGGCGCCGAACCTTGCCGATCAATTTACTCATCTCGGGCACCGCCTCGGACAAATCCCGATCGATCATTTGTTCGAGATCGACGGACAGCAGCTCCGAGGCGGAACGGTTGGGCAAATTGATTCGGCCGTCGGCGTCCAGCCCGATCACCCCCGCCGAGACGCCGGCCAGCACGGTCTCGGTGAATTGCCGCCGCGCGTCGAGTTGCCGGTTTGCTTCCACGAGTTCCCGCCGTTGCCGCTCGAGCCGGCTGGTCATGCGGTTAAAGGCCCGGGACAACATGCCGATCTCGTCGTCGCCTCCGTCCTCGGCGACGCGCGCCGACAAATCGCCGGCGCGAACTTTCTCCGCCGCCGCGATCAGACCACTTATCGGCCCGGCGAGCCGCGTCGCGAACATCAGCCCGACCCAGATCGCGGCCATCAACAGCAGCAGCGCGACCAGCGCAAAGAGCATAAAGAAGCTGATTTCCAGACCGGATCGTTTGCCCTCCAGGCGCTCGTATTCGTCCACCGCCTGCTTCGCGCGCGTGACGTAGGAAAGCACCTCCGAACTGATGAACCGTCCGACGTAAAGGTAGGTATCGAAAAAGCGGTCGAGCCGGACCAGCGCTCGAACGCGTTCGTCGGAGGGCTTTGCCATGATCGCGACTTCGCCCCTCCTGGCCTGCTCCATGGCCTGCTCGGGCACCCAGTCGAACTGCAGGCCGAGACTGAGCGCCGAACTCGCGATTATCCGGCCCGTGCCGTCGAATACGATGACCTCCGGCAAGGACCGCGACGCCGCCTGCTCCTCGACGGCGCGTTGAAATATTAAGGAAGATTGCATCAGCAACGGCGCGTCGCGGCTGAGATCGCTCGCCAACGCCAGAATGTCGGCGCGAATCGCCTGCTGATGCTCCTGGAGATACCGATCGGTGACGGCGAGCGATTCGTGGAGCGCCGTTCGCACACGCTCGCTGAACCATGCCTGGATGCCGAAATTGAAGAACAGGGCCGAGAAAACGGCGATGACAATGGTCGGAGTCACCGCGACTAGGCTGAACATCACTACCAGGCGCACGTGCAGCCGCGAGCCGGCCGAGCCGCGCCGGCGCTCGCTCCACAACTTGACCACACGGCGCGCCACCAGCGCGCCCAGTATCAGCAGCAGAACGAGGTCGACATTCAACAGAATCAGGAGTGTATCGGGGTCCGGCCCCAACGGCGGTGAGCCGGTAAGCGCCGCATAAGTCGCAAAACCCGAGAAAATCGCGGCCACCGTCAGCGCGACGGCGAACTTGCGGCTAAGGCCGACCCGGCGCGACCATTCACCGAACTGGCGCACAATCGGGTGGATCAGTGTCGTCGAGTGAGCCGTCATCAAGCGTCCCGACCGGGCAAAATCCAGTCTCGCGGGCCCGGCTCTCCGGCCAACGCCCGCGACCCCTGTTCCGTCATTTTAGGTTCCGTCATTTTAGGCCCCGCACCACTTGGATGTCCAATTCGCGGAGCTTTTTTCTCAGGGTGTTGCGGTTCAAACCAAGCAGATGAGCGGCTTTGAGCTGGTTGCCCCGCGTCGCCGCCAAGCTCAGCGACAGCAACGGCCGTTCGATTTCGCGCAGGACCCGGTCATAAAGCCCGGAAGCCGGCAGGCCGTCCCGGTGCGCCGTGAAATACTCCTTGAGGTGACGTTCGACGGCCGCGCCGATGCTGTCGTCCTGGGGCGCGTCGCTCGCGTCGGCCGCGCGGCCAGCGCCAGCCAGCTCCGCCTCGATGACCTCGATGCCGATGATTTCCTGGGCGTATAGGGCGGTCAGCCGGCGGACCAGGTTCTCGAGCTCGCGCACGTTGCCCGGCCAGCGGTGCTTCTTGAGCCGGTCCAGGGCCGCCGTGTCAAGCACCTTGGCGGGCAGCCCCTCTGCCTCGGCCTGCGACAGGAAGTGGCGGACCAGATCCGGTATATCGTCGAGACGCTCACGCACCGGCGGCAGCCGCATCGGCACCACATTGAGCCGGTAGAACAGATCCTCGCGAAACAGCCCTTGGCGGACCAGGAGCCGCAAATCGTGGTGGGTCGCGGCGACGATACGGGCGTCGGCGCGGATCGGCGTGCGACCGCCGACGGTGGTGTATTCGCCCTCTTGCAGCACGCGAAGCAGCCGGGTCTGCGCTTCGATCGGCATGTCACCGATTTCGTCGAGAAACAGGGTGCCGCCCTCGGCTTGCTCGAAGCGTCCGGCAAAGCGGGTTCCAGCGCCGGTAAAGGCGCCTTTCTCGTGACCGAACAGCTCGCTTTCGATCAACTCGCGCGGAATTGCCGCCATATTTATGGCGACGAATGGTCCGGCGCGCCGCTTGCCATAATTGTGCAGCGCAAGCGCCACCAGCTCCTTGCCAGTGCCCGATTCGCCGCTGATCATCACCGTAAGATCGGTCCCCATGAGTCGCGCGAGAACGCGATAAATTTCCTGCATGGCTGGCGATCGGCCGATAAGCGGTAATTCGTCTTCGCCGTCTTCGGCCTCGCTCACTCCCACGGGGGTCGACCGCGACGCCGACAACGCCCGCTCCACCGTGTGCACCAGCTCGTTGAGGTCGAACGGCTTGGGCAGGTATTCGAAGGCGCCCCGCTCGGCCGCCTTGACCGCGGTCATCAGGGTGTTTTGCGCACTCATGGCGATAACGCGCAGGTCGGGCCGGAGTTTGCGCACCCGGGGGATGAGATCGAGCGCGTTTTCGTCCGGCAGGATCACATCGGTGATGACCAGATCGCCCTCTCCATCGGCGATCCAGCGCCACAGGGTCGCCGCGTTGCCGGTCAACCGCACACGGTAGCCGGCCCGTCCCAACGCCTGGTTCAATACGGTGCGAATGCTGCGGTCGTCATCCGCGACAAGGATCGTCGCCTCGGTCATCGCGGACCGCCTTCGGTTGGATGGGTGGGCAGGTTGATTCGAAAAACAGTACGTCTTGGCTCGCTGTCGAAGGCAATGACGCCGCCGTGATCGCCGACGATTTTGGCGACCAAGGCCAGGCCGAGGCCGGTCCCTCCGGCCTTGGTGGTGACGAACGGGTCGAACAGATGGCTACGCAAATCCTCGGGAACGCCCTGGCCGTTGTCCCGCACGCTGATCTCCAGCGGCAGTTGCATACGGCTTTGGCTGCCCGGGACGGCCAGACGGACGCTGTGCCGATAGGCGGTCTGCAGCCCGATTTCGCCATCCTCCTCGGCGACCGCCTCGGCGGCGTTCTTCACTAAATTGAGAAATACCTGCACGAGCTGATCGCGGTTGCCGAAGACCGGCGGCAGCGACGGGTCATAGGTTTCCTTGAACCGTACTTTGCGGGCAAACCCGCTTTGCGCCAGCCGACGCACATGTTCCAGCACTTCGTGGATATTTACCGCCGCGCGCTCTATCGGGCGCTTGTCCGAGAACGCTTCCATGCGGTCAACAAGACTGCATACCCGGTCCGTCTCGTCGCAGATAAGTTGCGTCAACGAACGGTCGTCGGTCGACGCGTTCTGCTCAAGAAGCTGCGCCGCCCCGCGAATACCGGACAGCGGGTTCTTGATCTCGTGGGCCAGGACGACCGCCATCGCCGAGACCGAGCGCGCCGCGTCGCGGTGCGTTAACTGATGGTCTATCCGCCGGGCGATCGACTGTTCGCGCAGCGAGACCAACACCAATCCGGGCGTCTCGGCAACCGGGGAAACCTGGATGGCGACGAAATGCGTGCCGATGCGGGGCGAGTCAAGCGTAACGCCGTACTCGGAAACCACGCTGCCATGGGTGGCGACCTGTTCGATCAACGTAAAAACCGGGCTGTCGGCCGGCAATACGTCCTGCAACCGTTGCTCGCCGAGCATGGCGGCGCTGACATCGAAAAATTGTTCGGCGGCGAGGTTGGCGTAGCGGATGGCGCCGTCATGAGCGACCACCAGCAGCGGGTCGACCACCGCGTTCAGGATCGTGGCGGCCTCGGACTTCGGTATTTCGGTCGGCGACGCGCCGCCAGTTGGCGCGGTTATCCCGGCCATCACGCGGCCCGCCGGTCGCTCGCGGCACCATAAATCCCTCGGACAGCGGCGCGGACTTGGTCCGGCTCGCAGATCCGATTGATGGCGGCACGGAACTCCGCCGACCCGTACAGGCCCTTGCTGTACCAGGCAATGTGCTTACGGGCCATGCGGACACCGGTCTGACTGCCGTAGTGGCGCAGCATTTCGTCAAAATGCGATAGGACCGTGGCCAGTTGCGCGTCGAGCGGCGGATCGCTCAGCCGCTCGCCGGTCTTGAGAAAATGCGCGACTTGACGCGGGAACCACGGACGGCCCATCGCGCCGCGGCCGATCATCACGCCGTCGGCGCCGGACTCATCGAGGCAACGCCGGGCATCGTCCAGGCTATTGATATCGCCGTTGGCGATCACCGGGACGCCGACCGCTTCCTTGACCGTGCGAATGAAACTCCAATCCGAGGCGCCGTTATAGAGTTGGCACCGGGTGCGCCCATGGATGGTTATCATGCGTATGCCGCAATCCTCGGCGATACGCGCGAGCCTCGCCGCGTTGCGGGATTGCGCGTCCCATCCGGTACGCATCTTCAGGGTTACCGGCAAATCCACGGCCTTTACGGTGGCCTCGAGGATCTTGGCCGCCCGTCGCTCGTCGCGCATGAGCGCGGAGCCCGCCTGTTTGTTCACTATTTTTTTGACCGGGCACCCGAAATTGATGTCGATAATGGCCGCCCCACGGTCGCGATTGAGGCGCGCGGCGTCGGCCATCACCTCGGGCTCGCAACCCGCGAGTTGCACCGCCATCGGACGCTCTTCGCCGCAATTGCTTGCCATCTTCATGGATTGCCGGGTTTCGCGGATCATCGCCTGGCTGGCGATCATCTCGGATACCACCAGTCCCGCCCCAAATCCCTTGACCAGGCGGCGGAACGGCATGTCGGTCACGCCCGACATGGGCGCCAGGATGACCGGGTCATCCAAGGTGACGGGGCCTATGGATATGCCCATTTCTTAGGCTATACTCAAAAATGACTAATCAGCGGGCAATATAGCGGTATATGGCCGAAAATCAACTGCCCGCCGTCCCCGCCCAAGGCTGCCGTGGCCGGCCTGAAACCGCTCGGCAACCGTGCCTTCTAACCCAAAAGAACGTCGGTGACGAATTTCACGCCGGGATAACCGAGAGTCAGGCATAGGTAGGCCACCAGCACGAACCGCGCGGCCCGGCGGCCGCGGACTCCGGTAAAATATTGGGCCCCGAGCAACAGCGCGATCACCAGGAAAGCAAGCACCGCGAAAACCGATTTGTGCGTGACGGCGAAGAGCGTGCCCGAATCGAGATAGAGCGTTGCCATCCCGCTAAGGAGGCCGAGCGCCAACACGATTTCGGAGGCGGCGAGCAGCCGTACCTGCAACAGTTCGCTGTCGGCGACCGACGGCAAGCGGCGGGTCAGCGCGGTTGGCCGCTTGCGTTTCAGCGCGCGTTCGCTCAGCAGCACCGCGAAGCCCGCGATTGCCGCGACCGTGAGCAGCGCGTAGGTCAGGACCGACACGCCGATATGCAGGTCGAGCCAGGCCGCCGGCGCGCCCCCGGCGATCGGCCGGCCGCCCGCCCGCTGCCAGATGGTTGCGATCAGGCCAAGCACAAAAAGATAGGGCAGCAGCAGAGGCGTGAGACGCCACGCCTCGCGCCCAAGCAATGCCACCAGCGCATATACCGCCATGCTGGCGGCTATCGTCAGCCACAAGCTTGTCGAAAACCCGGTGCGCCAGGAATCGGCGAACTGCGTCAGCACCCAGACGGTGGGGCCCGCCAGGGCGACCAGGAGCAGCAGCCAAAACACAGTGTCGCGCTCTCCGTTCCGGCGCATCGCAAAAAGCGTCGCCGGAACCAGCGCGGCCAGGGCGGACAGGCTATAAATCATCGGCGCGGGCATTGTGGCTCTGTCTTACACCATTTCCGGCGGCCGTGCGATGGGCGGCGGAAATAGGAAGAACGGCGGACGGCTCCGCCCTTGGCAATCGCGAGAGGCGGGTTTAGGGTGGCGCGCCACGGAACAACCCCACTGGTAGACAGGCCATGAGCGGTTGCATTGCCCTGGTGGTCGCGGCGGGCCGCGGCGCCCGGATTGGCGGCGACGTGCCCAAGCAATACCGGCTCCTGGGCGGTCAGCCGGTGCTGCGCCATTGCCTGGCGACTTTTCGCGATCACCCGGGAATAACGGGCGTGCGCGTGGTTATTCATCCCGACGACCGCGCACTCTATGACGCGGCGACGACGGGGTTGACGCTGCTTGATCCGGTTCCGGGCGGCGCGAGCCGTCAGGAGTCGGTTCGCCTCGGCCTCGAAAGCCTGCTGGAAGACGAGCCCGATACGGTATTGATCCACGACGCCGCACGTCCGTTCGTTGATAACGACAGCGTGACCCGCGCCCTCGAAGCGCTCGCCACAAGTCCCGGTGCGCTGGTTGCGATACCAGTTGTGGATACTCTGAAGCGCGCCGGTGGCGACGGCAACGAGCCGGTCGTCGGCGACACGATCGACCGCGGCGGCCTGTGGCGGGCTCAGACGCCGCAGGGATTTCGCTACCGGGAGATTCTGGCGGCCCATCGAGTCGCGCATGAAGCCGGCGCCGGCGCGAGTCTCACCGACGACGCGGCGGTGGCCGAACGCGCGGGGATGGAAATTGCGCTGGTCATGGGAAGCGAGGATAATTTCAAGGTGACCAGCGAAGACGATCTAGCGCGCGCCGAACGGTTCGTCGCGGCGTGGGCGCTCACGGGCGGCGCCGACATTCGTACCGGCAGCGGATTCGATGTGCACGCCTTCGGACCCGGCGACCATGTATGGCTGTGCGGGATCCGTATTCCCCACGCGCAAGGCTTGGTCGGGCACTCGGATGCCGACGCGGGGCTGCACGCGCTCACCGACGCGGTTCTGGGCGCCATCGGCGACGGCGATATCGGCGTCCATTTCCCGGACAGCGACCCCGAATGGCGCGGCGCCTCCTCCGACCGTTTCCTCGAACACGCGAGGAAACGTGTAGAGGGGCGCGGCGGCGCGATCCTCAACGTCGATATTACCTTGATCTGCCAGGAGCCTCGAATCGGGCCGCACCGCGACGCCATGGTGGCTCGTGTGGCGGAAATTCTGGCCCTCGCCCCAAGCCGCGTAAGTCTCAAGGCGACGACCACCGAGGGACTGGGTTTTACCGGCCGCGGCGAGGGCATCGCCGCGCAAGCCATCGCCACGGTACGGCTCCCGCCCGACACCGATGACGGCCAATGATACGGCGTGACGAGCGATGAACTCGTCCGGCGTGCCATCGCGATTCGATAGGCGGGACCCCGCTTCCTGGATCGCTACCTGGTTTGGCGCCGGCCTGTTGCCCAGAGCGCCGGGCACCTGGGGTTCTCTCGCCGCCCTGCCCTTCGCCTGGGTAATCCTGGTTTATTTGGGGCCCTGGACGTTGCTGGTGGCGGCCGCGATGCTGTTCGCTCTCGGTCTTTGGGCCTCCGCAAAATACATATCGGATCGCGACGACAAGGACCCGGCCGAAGTGGTGGTTGACGAGGTCGCCGGACAGTGGCTCGCGCTCACTCTCGCCGCGCCTGGCGAAGTCTGGCAATTCGCCGTCGGGTTCCTCCTGTTCAGGCTGTTCGATATCACCAAGCCTTGGCCAGCCGGGCACGCCGAGCGCGGATTGCCCGGCGGCCTCGGAATTATGGCGGACGATCTGGTAGCCGGCGCCTACGCGGCCATAGTCGGTTACGCTGGATATAAAGTTTTTGGTGCTTGATGATGGCTCCATTGCACCACGTCGGCCGGATTTCAAATCATGATCGATAGCGAAATGCGCGCAAGGGCGGAAGCCCTGCTCGATGCTTGCCGGGCGCGCGAGATCAAGCTGGCAACCGCCGAATCGTGCACCGGCGGACTGATCTCCGCCTGCCTCACCGATATTGCCGGTTCTTCGGCCGTATTCGAGCGTGGCTTCGTTACCTATTCGAACGAGGCCAAACAGGAAATACTCGGCGTGCCGATGGATCTCATACTCGCGCGCGGCGCGGTCAGCGATGCCGTCGTCGCGGCAATGGCCGAAGGCGCGTTGGCGAAGTCGCTGGCGGACATCTGCGTCGCGGTTACCGGCATCGCCGGGCCGACCGGCGGCACCGCGGAAAAGCCGGTCGGGCTCGTCCATCTCGCCACGGCGCGGCGCGGCGGGGCGACCCGCCCGGAACACCAGGTGTTTCCCGGCGACAGGGCCGAAGTGCGCCGCGCCACGGTAGCCATGGCGCTGGAGCTTATGCTGGCCCGGGTCGAGGAGGATTAAGTGAAGGCCGACCCCGAGCCACGCGGATCCGTACCCGCCGCCGGAATGCGTTCGCCGGCGGCGGCGGCAAAACCGACCTTTCCCATCACCGTTTGGGATATCCTGTTGATCGCGGTTTCCGGCGTCGCGATTATCGTCCTTGGGGTGCTCTTGCTTGGCTGGCTGGCGCCATCCGGACAGGTTGGGGGCACCGGTCCACTGGGCATCGACCCCACCTACTTGGTGCTGGCGCTGGAGGCGGTGGCCATCGTCGCCAGCGTCTATCTGTTCGCCGGGTTGCGCCGGCGCCTTAGTTGGGCCGACATCGGATTGCGACCGGTGACGCCGCGCCAGATTCGACGCGCCGTCATCGTGGGGCTGTTATGTTTCGCGGTGGTGACGCCGGTGCTCGCGGGTTTCAACGCTTTGATGAACGAACCGGTCATCAGCCCGCAGGCGCCGCTTGTGGTCGGCCGGGGCGGATTTACCTGGACGCGATTCCTTCTCATGCTGGCGCTTGGCGGAATGATCGTGCCCTTTGCGGAGGAGCTGTTTTTCCGCGGCCTCGTGTACTCCTGGATGCGCGGCCGATTGGGCGTGGGATCGAGTGTGTTCGCCAGCGCTCTTGTCTTTGGCCTCGCGCACGCCGTGTTTCCGATGGTTGCGATAGGCGCCTTTCTTGTCGGCCTGGCGCTGGCCTTCGTTTACGAGCGCAACGGCACGCTCTGGGCGCCCGTGGCGGTGCACGCCGTTTTCAACACACTCAATCTTTCGGTGATGTTCGCCGGCAGCGCCTATATCGAGGCCATCACCTAGGACTAATAATCGGTCGCCCCCAGTGGGCCTCTCCGATTGAGCTTCGGCATGACCGAAGATGCCGAAAACGGCGGCGATCCGATCCAGAAAGACCGGCAGTTCGGCCCCGATCCGTCGCAAACCAGCCCGGCGCTTCGGCGGCCGATCGGATACGCGATGATCGCGGCGTTCGTTGGGGTTGTTCTGATTGCGGTTTTCACGGCCTGATTCGTTTACGCCGGCTTTTCCTTGACCGCCGCACCGGGAGACGCAGGCTTCCGGCCGTTGCCGTAGAGCGACTTGGCGCGGGCCTCGAACGAGGCGACCATGCGGCGCACGGCCTCGTTGAACAGCACCCCGATCATCCGCCGCATGAGCCGCGAGCGGAACTCGAAATCGACGTAGAAATCGATCTCGCAGCCGCCTTCCTTGGGCTCGAACAGCCAGTGATTGGCGAGATACTTGAACGGCCCATCGGAATAGGCGACATCGACGCGACGCGGCCGATCGAGCACGACCTTGGAGGCGAAGCGCTCGCGGAACATTTTGTAGCCGATCACCAAATCGGCGTGGATCGTGTTGCCCTCGCGCGAACGGACACGGGCGCCGACGCACCAGGGCAGAAAGTCCGGGTAGCGCTCGACGTCGGCAACGAGATCGAAAAGCTGCTCGGGCGTGTAGGGCAGGAAACGTTTCTCGGCGTGGGTGGGCATGGCGGCCTACGTGGCGGTTGCTGCTTGCCTGGCGCGCGGGATCACGCGCCGCCGGCCCCGGCCGCGCCAGCCGCATTTCCGGCAAGACGCTCCGTGCGCGCCGCGCGCAGGCGCTGGAAATCGTCGCCGGCGAAATAGGACGAGCGCGTGAGCGGCGAGGACGAGACCAGCAGGAATCCCTTGCCCTTGGCCATCGCCGCGTAGGCATCGAATTCGTCCGGCGGAACGAACCGGTCGACCGGCGCGTGCTTCAACGTCGGTTGCAGGTACTGGCCGATGGTCAGGAAATCGACGTCCGCGGCACGCAAATCGTCCATCACCTGGTGCACCTCCTCGCGCGTCTCGCCGAGCCCGACCATCATGCCCGATTTGGTGAACATCGAGGCGTCGATCTCCTTGACCTTGGCGAGCAGTTGCAGCGACGCGAAGTAGCGCGCGCCCGGCCGGATCGTCGGATAGAGCCGCGGCACGGTCTCGAGGTTGTGGTTGAACACGTCGGGCCTAGCCGCGACCACCAAATCGACGGCGCCAACCTTCTTGAGGAAATCCGGCGTCAACACCTCCACCGTGGTCGAGGGCGCCGCGGCACGGAGGCATTCGATCACGCGCACGAACTGCCCGGCGCCACCGTCGTCGAGATCGTCGCGATCGACCGAGGTGATGACCACGTGCGCGAGACCGAGCCTGGCCACGGCCTCGCCCACGCGCTCCGGCTCGTGCGGGTCGAGCTTGTCCGGGAGACCCGTTCGCACGTTGCAGAAAGCGCAGGCCCGCGTGCACACGGAGCCCAGGATCATCATGGTGGCGTGCTTCTTGGTCCAACATTCTCCGATGTTGGGGCACGCCGCCTCCTCGCACACCGTGGCGAGGTTGAATTCGCGCATCAGCTTGCGGGTTTCGTGGTACTCCGGCGAGGTCGGCGCCTTGACCCGAATCCAGGCCGGCTTGCGCCGCACGGGTGAATCCGGATTGCCCGCCTTTTCCGGGTGGCGCGGTCGTTCCTTGGCGTCCGTCGTGGTTATGCCGTCAGTCATCAGAATCTAGAAATGGACGGCGCGGCCATAGGCGTCAAGCACCGATTCGTGCATCATCTCGGAGAGCGTCGGGTGCGGGAAGACGCTGTGCATGAGTTCGGCCTCGGTCGCCTCGGCGCTCATGGCCACGGCGTAGCCCTGAATGAGCTCGGTGACCTCCGCGCCGACCATGTGGGCGCCCAAGAGCTCACCCGTTTTGGCGTCGAAGATGGTCTTGACCAAGCCCTGATCCTCGCCCAGCGCGATTGCCTTGCCATTGCCCGCGAAGGGAAAGCGCCCGACCCTGATGTCGCGGCCCTGCTCCTTGGCCGCTTCCTCGGTCAGGCCGACGCTGGCAATTTGCGGCGTGCAATAGGTACAGCCTGGAATGCGGCGCGTATCCAAGGGATGCACGCCGTCCACACCGGCGATACGCTCAACGCAGACCACGCCCTCGTGGCTTGCCTTGTGCGCGAGCCAGGGCGGGCCGGTCAGATCGCCGATGGCGTAAACGCCCTTCTCGCCGGTTTCGCACCACTCGTCGACCACCACGTGGCCCTTCTCGACCCTTACCTTGGTGACTTCGAGGCCGATGTCCTCGACGTTACCGGTGATGCCGATCGCGAGGATCACGCGTTCGAAGTCCTGGCTCTCGCTCTTGCCGCCCTGTTCAATCGTCGCCGTCACCTTGTTCTTGCCGGTCTTGAGCGCCGCCACCGTGGCGTCGGTGCGGATCGTCATGCCCTGTTTCTCGAATGCCTTATGCGCGAAATCGGAAATCTCCGCGTCCTCGACCGGGAGGACGCGCTCGAGCACCTCGACCACCGTCACCTCGGCGCCCAGCGTGCGGTAAAAGCTGGCGAACTCGATGCCGATGGCGCCGCTGCCGACCACCAGCAGCGATTTCGGCATGGAATCCGGCACCATCGCCTCCTTGTAGGTCCAGATGCGCTTGCCGTCGGGCACGAGCCCCGGCAGCGTCCGCGCCCGCGCGCCGGTCGCAAGAATAATGTGCTTGGCCTCGAGCGCGGCGATCCGCTTGCCGCCCTTCTCGACGCTCACCTTGCGCTCTCCGGGCGCCGCGCCGACGATTCGCCCGTGGCCGTCGAAAACCTCGACCTTGTTTTTTTTCAGGAGGTGCTTGACTCCGGCGTTGAGCCGCCCCGCGACCTTGCGCGAACGTTTGACGATTTTGCCGATGTCGAAGGACACGTCCTTGGCCGCCATGCCGAACTCGTCGAGCCGGTGCATCAGGTGCCAGATCTCCGCCGAGCGCAGCAGCGCCTTGGTCGGGATGCAGCCCCAGTTCAGGCAGATGCCGCCGAGATGCTCGCGCTCGACAACCGCGGCCCTCATGCCGAGCTGCGCCGCCCGGATCGCGGCGACGTAGCCGCCCGGCCCGCCGCCAATGACGATGAGATCGAAGGATGTGTCAGGCACGCATTACTCCCGGCATTCAGGCCAGCATGGTCGCGGGCGATTCGATGAAGCCCTTGAGGACTTGCATGAATCGCGCGCCCAAAGCGCCATCCACGACGCGGTGATCGCAGGAGAGGGTGCAGCTCATCATGCTAGCTATGGCGAGTTCGCCGTCCCTGACCACGGGCCGTTGCTCGCCCGCGCCGACGGCAAGAATGCACGATTGCGGCGGGTTGATAATGGCGGCGAACTCCTTGACCCCGTACATGCCCAGGTTGGAGATGCTGAAGCCGCCGCCCTGGTATTCCTCGGGCATCAGCTTGCCGGCGCGGGCCCGGGCGGCGAAGTCCTTCATCTCGTTCGCGATGGTGGCCAGACCCTTCCTGTCGGCGTCGCGCACGATCGGGGTAATGAGCCCGCCCTCGGTGGCGACGGCGACCGCGATATCGACACTCGTGTAAGTGCGCAGCCCGGCGTCGGTCCAAGAGGCGTTGACCGCCGGCATGCGCTTGAGCGCCTGCGCCACCCCTTTGATCACCAGATCGTTGACCGAAACCTTGTAGGCACCGTCGCCTTCTGGGGAGGCCGCGTTGATCTCCTTGCGCGCCGCCAGAAGCCGGTCGATCTCGAAATCCATGGTCATATAGAAGTGCGGCACCGTCTGCTTGGCTTCGGTCAGGCGCGCGGCGATGATTTTGCGCATGGTCGAATGCGGCGTATCGGTATAGGCGCCAGTTGGCATGGCGGGTTCGGGCGCGAGGCGGGACGCGGGCGCCGCCGCCGGGGCCGGCGCGCCGCCAGACAGCGCCGCTTCGACGTCCGCCTTGACGATTCGCCCCTTTGGGCCGCTGCCGGCGATCGACGCCAGGTCGAGCCCGGCCTGCTTGGCCATGCGGCGCGCCAGCGGGCTGGCGAAGATATGTCCGCCAGCGCCGGTCGAGACGGGAATTGGCCGCGCGGCCTCGGGCGCCGTAGCGGGTCTTGGGGCGGGCGCCGCGGCGGCCGGCTCGGGAGGCGGCGCCGGTGCCGGAGCCGGTGTTGGAGGCGCTGTCGAGGCCGGCGCGGGCGTCGGTGGCGCGGCCACCACGCCATCTAGTGACGCCGCGTCCTCGCCCTCTTCGAGGATCAGCGCGATCGGCTGATTGACCGGCACTGCGTCGGTGCCCTCGGCGACCAGGATGCGGCCCAGGATGCCCTCCTCCACCGCCTCGATCTCCATCGTCGCCTTGTCGGTCTCGATCTCCGCCAGCACGTCGCCGCTCTCGATCGTCTCGCCCTCGGATTTGAGCCACTTGGCGAGCTTGCCCTCGGTCATGGTCGGCGACAACGCCGGCATCAGCACTTCGATTGGCATCGTTCTCCCCTTGTTGCCGGCGCGTTCCGGCGTACCGGATATTCCTCGGTCACTGGTCGCGGTAAAGAACCGATTTGGCCGCGGCAACGATTTTCTCGGGCTGTGGCAAGGTCATTGCCTCGAGATTGGCCGCGTAAGGCATTGGCACGTCCTCGCCCGCCACGCGCACGACCGGCGCGTCGAGCCAGTCGAAAGCGTGCTCCATCATCAAGGCCGCGATCTCGGAGCCGATACCGGCGAAGGGCCAGCCCTCCTCGACCGAAACAATGCGGTTGGTCTTCTTGACCGACTCGACGATGGTGGCGATGTCGAGCGGCCGAATTGTGCGCAGATCGATGATTTCCGCCTCGATGCCGTCGCCGGCCAACGTTTCGGCCGCCTGGAGCGCGGTCTCGACCATGCGCGAAAAGGCCACCAACGTCACGTCGGCGCCCGGGCGCAGCACCTTGGCCTTGCCGATCGGAACCATGAACTCCGGATCAACGGGTACATCGCCGCCGCGCCCATACAGCATTTCGTTTTCCAAAAAGATGACGGGGTTGGGGTCGCGAATCGCCGACTTCAGCAGGCCCTTGGCGTCTGCCGCGGAATAGGGCGCGATCACCTTGAGTCCGGGACAGTGGGCGTACCAACTGGAATATTCCTGAGAATGCTGGGCGGCCACTCGGGCGGCGGCACCGTTGGGGCCGCGAAAGACGATGGGACAGCGGATCTGCCCGCCCGACATGTAGTGGGTCTTGGCCGCCGAATTGACGATCTGGTCGATCGCCTGCATGGCGAAGTTAAAGGTCATGAATTCGACGATGGGCCGTAAACCGGCGAAGGCGGCGCCAACACCGAGGCCGGTAAAGCCCTGCTCGGTGATCGGCGTGTCGATCACCCGCTTGTTGCCGAACTCCTCCAACAACCCCTGGCTCACCTTGTAGGCGCCCTGATACTCGGCGACTTCCTCGCCGATCAACAGGACATTTTCATCGCCGCGCATTTCCTCGGCCATGGCATCGCGCAACGCCTCGCGCACGGTAATCGAGGTGGTCGCGCCGACATAATCCGGCTCGGCCGCGGCCGAGACCAGCGCGGGCGGCGCCGGCCCCATTACGGTCGGGGCAGGCGGTTGTTCGGCGTCGGCAACCGCCGCGGCGGAGTCGGGCAATTCCGCGGCCGTGGCGGGCGGCGCGGCCACCGCGCCATCGAGCGACGCCTTGTCCTCGCCCTCCGCGAGGATCAGCGCGATCGGCTGATTGACCGGCACGGCATCGGTGCCCTCGGCGACCAGAATGCGGCCCAGGACGCCCTCCTCCACCGCCTCGATCTCCATCGTCGCCTTGTCGGTCTCGATCTCCGCCAGCACGTCGCCGCTCTCGACCGTCTCGCCCTCGGACTTGAGCCATTTGGCGAGCTTGCCCTCGGTCATAGTCGGCGACAACGCCGGCATCAGCACTTCGATTGGCATATTTCCTCCACGGGACGACGCAACTCGGTCGGGTGTCGCGCCGTCAGGCCTCCACCAGCACGTCGGTGTAAAGCTCGGACGGATCGGGCTCCGGGTTGTTCTGCGCAAACTCGGCGGCGTCGGAGACAATCGTCTTGACCGCGCGGTCGACCTCCTTGAGCCCGGCCTCGTCGATGTGGCCGGATTCGAGAAGCAGGGCGCGCAGATGGTCGATCGGGTCTTTCTCCTTGCGCACTCGGCTCACTTCTTCCCTTGTGCGGTACTTGGCCGGGTCCGACATGGAATGACCGCGGTAGCGGTAGGTCTGCATCTCGAGAATATAGGGGCCCTTGCCGGCACGGGCGTGGGCCAGCGCCTTGGCGCTCGCTTGGCGGACCGCGATTACATCCATGCCGTCGACCTGGGCCCCCGGGATGCCATAGGCCATGCCGCGGTGATAGAGGTCGGTCCGGGCCGAGGCGCGCTCGACCGATGTGCCCATGCCGTATTTGTTGTTTTCGATGACATAGACGACCGGCAGCTTCCAGAGCGCCGCCATATTGAAGGATTCGTAGACCTGACCCTGGTTGATGGCGCCGTCGCCCAGGTAGGTGACGCACACCCCGCCGTCTTGGCGATAATTGTGGGCGAAGGCGATGCCGGTGCCGATCGGTACCTGGGCGCCGACGATTCCGTGTCCGCCGAAGAAATTCTTTTCCGTCGAGAACATGTGCATCGAGCCGCCCTTGCCCCTGGAATAACCGCCGCGCCGGCCGGTCAATTCGGCCATGACCCCGGCCGGGTCCATGCCGGCGGCCAGCATATGACCGTGGTCGCGATACGAAGTGACGACGGTGTCGACCTCTCGGGTCTCGTTCTGCATGCCGGTGACAACCGCTTCCTGGCCGATATAGAGGTGGCAGAAACCGCCGATCAGTCCCATGCCGTAGAGCTGACCCGCCTTCTCCTCGAAGCGGCGAATCAACAGCATTTCGCGGTAGTGTTTCAGCAGGTCTTCGGGCGTGATCTTGGACTTGGCGGCCGCTTTGGGTTTGCGTTTCTTCCGGGGCGTGGTGACCATTCTCGATCCTTGGTGCGCGCGGCGCCGATACGGCGGAAGATAGCGATCCGCCAGGTGGGAACGGTCTAACAAATAGGCAATCGATCACTTTTGTTCAAGCGATTAGAATTGCGTAAGGCGTTGTTTTGCAACGCACAACGTAGAATTAACTGGATATCGGTTATCTTCGGGCCGGTCCGACCGGCGAAGTCTCGGTCACCTAGCGCCGCGGTGCCGCGAATTCTCCGAAAACAACAATTTCGTCGGGACCGATCTGGTTCAGCATGAGTCGCGCGCGTTCGTCCAGCATGTCTCGGTCGAGGCTCTCGGGCCGCATGAGGCCAACCCGATGCTCGAGGATTGCCCGCCGGACCGAAGTCTCCGCGAGCGACATTTGGGCGGCATCGACACGCTGGCTGAGTTGCCACCATGCGATCATCCCGCGATCGCCCTGGATGGCGTGATAGGCGAAATAGATAGCCAGGCAGGCACTCAATGTGGGCCCCACCAACTGGCCCGCCCGCCGGCGCATCTCGCGAAACATGCTCATGGCGCGGATCGAATCACATTCGATTCCATGCCGTCAACAAAAAAGAGTCCGTTGAATCTGTGACTTATTGAATTGTGCCTTGGCGGCGGCGCGGATCGACAAGGTACTCGGCAGGAAATTCAGCCCCGCAGCACGCTTCTTCCGGCGTAGCGCGCGGCCGGCCCCAGCTCTTCTTCGATGCGAATGAGCTGATTGTATTTGGCAAGCCGATCAGAGCGCGAAAGCGAGCCCGCCTTGATCTGCCCGCAGTTGGTCGCCACCGCGAGGTCGGCGATGCTGGAATCCTCGGTCTCGCCCGAACGGTGCGAGAATATCGCCGTATATCCCGCCTTGTAGGCGATTCCCACGGCCTCCAGCGTTTCCGAAAGCGTACCAATCTGGTTGACCTTGACGAGGATCGAGTTCGCTACCTGGCGCCGGATGCCGACGCGCAGCCGCTTGGGGTTGGTGACGAAAACGTCGTCGCCGACGAGTTGCATTTTCGCGCCCAGCGATTCGGTTAGCGCTTGCCAGCCGTCCCAATCGTCCTCGGCCATGCCGTCCTCGACAGAGACGATCGGGTAGCGCACGGCAAGGTCCTCGTAATATTTGACCATGCCACCGGCGTCGAGAGTCTTGCCCTCCCCTTCGAGGATATAGGCGCCGTCGCGGTAAAACTCGGTCGAGGCGGCATCGAGCGCCAGCACGACGTCGTCGCCCGGCTTGTAGCCGGCGATTTCGATCGCCTTGACGATGAAATCGAGCGCCTCGGTCGCGCTGCCGAGGTTCGGGGCGAAACCGCCCTCGTCGCCCACATTGGTATTGTATCCGCCCTCCGAAAGCTGGCCCCTGAGCGCGTAAAAGATTTCGGAGCCGACGCGAATCGCCTCGCTCACGTTCTCGGCCGAGATCGGCATCACCATGAATTCCTGCAAATCGATGCCGTTGTCGGCGTGGGCGCCACCGTTCAGAATGTTCATCAGCGGCACCGGCAGGGTCCGCGCATCGGTTCCCCCGACATAGCGGTAGAGCGGCAGGCCGGCATCGTCTGCGGCGGCATGGGCGAGCGCCAGGCTGACCCCGACGATGGCGTTGGCGCCGAGACGCGACTTGTTCTCGGTCCCGTCCAACTCGACCATCAGCGCGTCCAGCGAGGCCTGATCCTCGGCGTCCAGGCCGGAAAGGGCGTCGAAAATCTCGCCATTCACGGATTCCACCGCCTCGAGCACCCCCTTGCCGCCGAAGCGCCGTTTGTCGCCGTCACGCATCTCCACCGCTTCGTGGGTGCCGGTCGAGGCGCCCGATGGCACCGCGGCACGCCCGAGCGCGCCGGAATCCAGCAGAACCTCGACCTCGATGGTGGGATTCCCGCGGCTATCAAGGATTTCGCGGGCGTGGATGTCGGTAATGGCGGTCATCGGCGATCAGGTTTCCATGGCGGTTCCGGGACGCCACCAATAGCCGCGTAGCGCGGCTTAGGCAAGGACTGTTTCAGATAATTTTTTACTGTATTTTCAGTGGCTTAGACTTAGCCAGCCGGTCAAATTCGATGAGATTTTCCAGCATGGCGGGCAATGCCTTCAGGGGCACCATATTTGGCCCGTCCGAGGGCGCGTGATCCGGATCCTGATGGGTTTCCAGGAACAAAGCGGCAACACCAATGGATACCGCGGCCCGGGCCAGGACCGGCACGAACTCGCGCTGGCCGCCGCTGGCGCCACCGAGGCCACCCGGCTGCTGTACCGAATGGGTGGCGTCGAACACCACGGGATAGCCGAGCCCGGCCAGCACCGGCAGGGCACGCATGTCGGAAACCAGCGTGTTGTAGCCGAAGCTCGCCCCGCGCTCGCACACCAGAAGGTCGCGGTGGTTCGCGGATTCGACCTTAGCCACGACGTTTTGCATGTCCCAGGGCGCCAGGAACTGCCCTTTCTTGATGTTCATGACCTTACCGGTGGCGGCGGCGGCCAGCAGCAAATCGGTTTGGCGGCAAAGAAAGGCCGGAATCTGCAAAACATCGGCGACCTCGGCCACGGGCGCGCACTGGTCCGCGCTGTGCACGTCGGTCAGCACGGGCAGTCCGGTGCTCTCCCGCACCTCGGCGAGAATCGGCAGTGCCTTGGCGAGGCCCAGGCCGCGCGGGCTGTCGACGCTGGTGCGGTTGGCCTTGTCGAACGAAGTCTTGTAGACCAGCCCAATTCCGAGCTTGTCGGCCATCTCCTTGAGCGCGGCCGACATCTCGAGCGCATGGGCTCGCGATTCCAACACGCACGGCCCGGCGATCAAGGCCAGCGGCAGGTCATTGCCGAAGGTGACGCCGCCGACACTAACGTGGTGGGGCGATCGGTTGGGAGCGGTCACTGCCGGACTCCCCGCCCCTACACCAACCGCGACTGGTCGACGGCGGCGCGGATGAACGATGCGAACAGCGGGTGCGGTTCGAACGGACGCGACTTGAGCTCAGGGTGGAACTGCACGCCGACGTACCAAGGATGATCGCGCAACTCGACGATTTCGGGCAGCGCGCCATCGGGTGACATGCCTGAGAACATGAGGCCCGCCCCCTCCAACTGATCGCGGTAATTGATGTTGACTTCGTAGCGGTGCCGGTGACGCTCGGTGATGCTGTCCGTATCGTAAATTTCGCGCGCCTTCGAGCCGGCGCGCAGTTCGCACGGATAGGCACCGAGCCGCATGGTGCCGCCCATGTCGTCACCGACGTTGCGGTGCTCCAGCCGATCGCCCTGCATCCACTCGGTGAGTAATCCGACGACTGGTTCCTCGGTGGGACCGAATTCGGTTGAGTTGGCGGTTGTCACCCCGGCAAGATTTCGCGCCGCCTCGATCACCGCCATCTGCATGCCAAAGCAGATGCCGAAATACGGCACCCGGCGCTCGCGGGCGAAGCGCGCCGCCTTGATCTTGCCTTCCGCGCCCCGCTCTCCAAAACCGCCGGGCACGAGCACGCCGTCGACGCCCTCGAGGTACTCGACCGGGTCGGCGGTATCGAAGGTCTCGGACTCGATCCATTTCAGGTTCACGCGCATATTGTTGGCGATGCCGCCATGGGTCAGCGCTTCGGACAGCGACTTATAGGCGTCCTGAAGGCCAGTATATTTGCCGGCAACGGCGATGGTTACCTCGCCCTCGGGCTTGGTGACCCGGTCGACGATTTTTTGCCATTCCGAGAGGTCCGGGGCCGCGCCGTCGAGACCGAAATGGCGGCAAACCTCGGTGTCGAAGCCCTGCTCATGGTAACGTATCGGCACTTCGTAGATACTATTGGCGTCGAGCGCCTGGATCACCGCATCTTCGCGCAAATTGCAGAACAGCGCGATTTTACGCTGTGCGTCCGCGGGAATCTCCCGGTCACAGCGGCACAGGAGCACACCCGCCTGGATGCCGACATTCAGCAGCTCCTTGACCGAATGCTGCGTCGGCTTGGTCTTGAGCTCGCCGGCCGACGGGATAAACGGCACCAGAGTGAGATGCACGAACAGCGTGCGCTCCGGGCCGAGTTCGTTGCGGAGCTGGCGGATCGCCTCCAGGAACGGCAGCCCTTCGATATCGCCCACGGTACCGCCGATCTCGCATAGCACGAAGTCGACGTCGCCGGCCGGGGCTACGACGAACTCCTTGATCATGTCGGTCACGTGCGGGATGACCTGCACCGTCGCGCCCAAGTAGTCGCCGCGGCGCTCGCGGGCCAGGACTTCCGAATAGACCCGCCCCGCGGTTATGTTGTCGGAACGCCGCGAGGACACGCAGGTAAAGCGTTCGTAGTGGCCGAGGTCGAGGTCCGTCTCGGCTCCGTCGTCGGTCACATAAACCTCGCCATGCTGGTAGGGGCTCATGGTGCCGGGATCGACGTTCAAATACGGGTCGAGCTTGCGCAAACGAACCGAGTAACCACGCGCCTGTAGGAGCGCGCCGAGCGCCGCTGTCGAAATGCCTTTACCGAGGGAGGAAGCCACGCCGCCGGTGATGAAGATGTACCGCGTCATGGACCTATAGTTTACAGAACTCACCTGCCAACCCCAATGAAAAAATCCGCTTCAAAGAAAAAGAGGCGGCAAATCCGCCGCCTCGTTGAACTCGAATTATGTCTCGCCATTATTCGACCGGCGCGCTCGGACCGGCGGGCGGCAATGCCGGTTGCTCGGTGATGGGCTCGCTCACCACGGACCCCGTAGCCTCGCCCGAACCGCGCGACAGCTTGGCCAGCGCGATACTGGTCAAAAGGAACAAGGCCGCCAATATTGCGGTCGCCCGCGTCAACACGTTGGCTGCCGACCGGCCGGTCATGAAACCGCTCATTCCGCCGCCGCCGCCGCCGCCTATGCCAAGCGCGCCGCCCTCGCTCCGTTGCAGGAGCACAACGACGATCATGGCCAGCGCCAGCATCAGATGGACGACAAGAAGGATATTTTCCATGGCCTCACGACACGGCTTTCGCCGCGCCCGATATTCCGGCATTTGCGGCGGTCGGGTGGTCGGACGTTCGGGGCCTATGTAATCGTTTTCGCGGGTATTTTCTAGCCACAACTTTGCGCGATCGCCCAAAAATCGTCTGAATTCAGGCTGGCGCCGCCAATTAGGGCCCCGTCAACCTCGGCAATCCCCAGGATCTGTGGCGCGTTTGCCGGGTTGACCGAGCCGCCATAAATCACGCGAACCGCGCCCGCATCGTCGATTCGATCGGCAACCAGGCCGTGAATATGGCGGTGGACTTCGGCGATTTCTTCAACCGTAGGCGTCATACCGCTGCCGATCGCCCAAACGGGCTCGTAGGCGATAACGGTTTTGGCGGGGTCCGGCGCCTCGGGAAGCGAGTTGGAAAGCTGGCCCGCGACCACGTCGAGGGTGCTGCCGCGTTCCCGCGCCGCGGTGTTTTCGCCGACGCATATAATCGCGCCGAGGCCGGCCGCCTGGGCCGACGTCGCTTTCGCGCGTACCGCCTGATTGGTCTCGTTGTGCGTGGCGCGACGTTCGGAATGGCCGACGATCACATAGCTGCAACCGGCATCGGCCAGCATGGGCGCGCCGATGTCGCCGGTAAAGGGCCCCTGCATCTCGCCGTGGCAGTCCTGGCCACCCACCGCGACGCCACTGCCGAATACCGCCGCGGCGACCTCGCGAACCAGGGTGGCGGGCGGACAGATCAATAGATCGCAGGCCAGCGTATCGCCATGTCCCCGCGCTAAATGGGCTATCTCCCGGGCCAGCGCGATGCCGGACCGGGCGAGCCCGTTCATTTTCCAGTTGCCGGCGATCAGCCGCCGTTTGGCCTCGGTCATAGATGCCGCCGTGAGTCGAATTTGGTCGGGCTGGTGGGTCGGGCCGGACCGGCCCCTCTATAGCACGGGGGATACCGGTACAAAAAGATATTGCGCGCCAGATCAGTCCCAGACTTCGTCGGCCACCTCAACCACAAGACGGAGCTTGGACACCTGCTCCTCGACGCTCAAATCGTTGCCGTGGACGGTGCTGGAGAAGCCGCATTGCGGACTGAGCGCGAGCTGCTCGAGCGGCACGTACCGGGCGGCTTCTTCGATGCGGCGTTTCAAAAGATCGCGCGATTCCAGTTCCGGCAGTTTGGTGGTGACAAGCCCAAGCACTACGGTTTTGTCCTTGGGCACGAAACGAAGCGGCTCGAACGTCCCCGACCGCGCGTCATCGTACTCCAGGAAAAACCCGTCGACATCGATCTCGTTGAACATCGTTTCCGCGACCGGATCGTAGCCGCCCTCGGCGACCCAGGAACTGCGGAAATTTCCGCGGCACAGATGGATGCAAACGGTCATGTCGCGCGGCCGCCCAGCGACCGCATCGCTTATGAGCCGGGCATAGGTGCGCGGCAACGCCTCCGGATCCTCGCCGATTTCGCGGGCGCGTTCCTGATGAGTCGGGTCGCAGAGATAAGCGAGGTTCGTGTCGTCAAGCTGCAGATAGGTGCAGCCGGCCTCGGCCAGGTCGGCGATCTCTTCGCGGTAGACGCGCGCCAGATCGGCAAAAAATTCATCGATGTCGGGATAGGCATCTTCGTCGATACCCCCGCGGCCGCCGCGAAAATGCAGCATGCTGGGCGATGGAATGCAGAGCTTCGGCGTCTTCCCGGTCGCGGATTGCAGGAAATTGAAATCGTCAACGGCGATCGGCCCGGCCCGGCCGAGCCGGCCGCCGACGCCAAGGATCGGCGGCGCGATATCGACGTCCTTGCTGGCGCCCCGAAATCGTACCTTGTATTGCGATTCGCTGACTTGGACGCCTTGGATGCGCTCCAGGAAATCGACATGAAAATAGGTGCGGCGGTACTCGCCGTCGGTAATCCCCTCAAGGCCCGCCGCTTCCTGCAGCGCCACCGCGTCGCGAATGCTCTCGTCCTCGACCGCCCGCAATTGTTCGGTCGAAATCCTGCCCTCCTGGCGTTGGGCCCGCGCCTCCAAAAGCGCCGCCGGCCGCAAAAGGCTCCCGACATGATCGGCTCGAAACGGAGGTTTCCCGTTACCCGCCAATTCCACCTCCTTAAATTATTGCTCCGCCCACCTTGTACATTGGCCCACCGAGGACTAGCAATCGCGGGTTGCCGTGGTTGCGGTTTTAAGGCTGAAAACCTATGATGCGGCCGCGCCGCCACGCGGTCCACGATCGGCAAAGGAGTGACCGTTTACCATGATGCAGTCCATGCGCAAGCAGGCCAAGGGATTCCTTGCATTCATCCTGTTTGGCCTTTTGATCCTGAGCTTCGGTGTCTGGGGAATCGGCGACATTTTTCGGCCGGTATCCGGGCGCGACGTGATTATCGAAATCGGCGGCACGGAAATTCCAGCCGAGCGGCTTGCCCGCGACGTCCAACGCGAAATTCAGGCGTTGCGGGCGCGTTCGGGCGTATCTCTCGACTATGGGCAGGCGCTGCAATTCGGCCTTGTCGGACAGACGATCTCGCGCCTCGTGGGCACCTCGCTCTTTGATCTTGCTACGCGGGACATGGGCGTCGCCATATCAGACCGGATGATCAGCGACGCGGTCCAGAACGACACGAACTTTCGCAACCAGTTCGGCAGATTTGACCGCCAGCGGTATCGGCAAAGGCTCGCGTCGCTTGGCATGAGCGAGCGTATGTATGAGGAGACGCTGCGTGGCGATCTGGCGCGCCGGCAATTGGCCAGCGGAATTGCGGCCAGCGAATCCGTGCCCAAGTCGCTCGCGCACGCGGTCTACCGCTATCGCCGGGAAAGGCGCGTGGCCGAAGTCCTCTTTATCCCGAACGACGGCTTGACTGGCCTCGAGGCGCCGGGTCAGGCGGCGCTCGAGGATTTTCACAAAGACCACGAGGCGCGCTTCATGGCGCCGGAATTCCGCAAAGTGACGGCGGTAATCATTCGGCCGGACGATCTTGCCGGGGACATCGATGTGAGCGGCGAGCGCCTCGAGGAAGAGTACCGGAGCCGTCTCGACGAATTCGAGACGCCCGAGCGACGCGCCGTTGAACAATTGCTTTTCAGCAGCGAAAGCGAGGCCAAGGCCGCCTATGATCGTATTCAAGCCGGCGAGGATTTCGCCACCGTGGGCGCGGATGTTCTGCCGCTCGGTACCGTCGCCAAGGGCGATCTGCCGCTGCAGGCGCTGGGCGATGGCGCCTTCGCGGTGGACCCCGGTGCCGCCAGCGCCCCGATCAACACCGCGCTTGGTTGGCACATCGTACGTGTCACCAAGATTGAACCTGGCAGTACCGCATCTTTCGCGGACGCCCGCGAAAAACTGAAGGCGCTCGTCAAGCGCGAACTCGCGGTCGACGCCGCGATCGAGCTTGGCGAGGATTTGGACAAGGAAATCGGCGGCGGCGTCGGCATTGTTGAAGCGGCGCGGAAATTCGGCCTCAGGCTCACCAGGATCGCGGCCATGGACGCCAAGGGACAGGACGCCGAGGGCAAACCGATCGCCGGCCTGCCCCAGGGCTCGGACTTTGTCGCGCAAGCGTTTCAGGGCGTCGTGGGCGATGACGGGCTGCTCTCGGACGCCGAGGACGGCAGCTATTTCATCTTGCGGGTCGACGCCATAACGCCGGCCGCGGTTCGCCCGCTTGCCGACGTCCGCGACAAGGTCGCCGCCGCCTGGACAGCCGACCGCAAGGCCGAGGCGGCCAGGAAAAAGGCCCAATCCGTAACCGAGCGACTTGCGGGCGGAGCGAAGCTCCCGGAATTTGCAGCCGACGTTGGGCGGGAAGTCCGCACCACGGACCCCTTCACCCGAGACGGCGATGGCGCCGGCGACCATGTTTCCGCCGCGCTGGTCGAAAAATTGTTCGCCTTGCGGGTCGGCGACGCGGCGTGGGCGCCCACGCAGAGCGGCACCGTCGTCGGCGTAGTGAGAGAGGTCAAGGGCGCCAACCCTCTGTCTGATTCGGCGGGGGTAAAATCCGTCACCGACAGGTTACGCCAGGCAATGGCCAGCGATCTGCTTGCGCAATTCACAAACGCGTTGCGAGATCGTTATCCCGTGGAGATCGACCAAGCCGCCGTCGAGGATATGTTCACACGGCAGTGAGTTCGGCCCTGGCGTGTTCGCGCATTATTCCCGAACGCCTTGGCGCGCGTCCCATCGCCGGTCCACCAAGACCACGGACGTTTCGATCTGACGCTCGGGTATCGACCAATAGGTGCGCAACAGGCGGTCTTTCTCCTCTGGCGTGACACGGCGAAATTCGTTCTTCACATAGAAGTCCACGGCCCATTGGGCGGCCGCCCAGGTGCCGATGAGATACGGCCGCTCGGACAAATCCAACAGGTGGTCGAGCAGCGCTCCACCCACGCCCTGGCGCTGGCGTGCCGTACGAACATAAGCGTGACGGATGAGCGTGACGTCCTTGACCAACTGGATGCCCATGACGCCCAGCAACTCCCCTTCGGCCTCGAAGCCCCAGAATTCCACGGCCACCGAGATTTCGCGCGCGAGTTCGTCGGCCGCCATGTAGGGCTCGTGCCATCGATCCGGCGGGATTATGCCGCGATAGGCTTCCGCGCCGTCATTGATAATTGTCAGAACGTGGTCGAATTCGTTCTCGGCGCAGCGGCGGATCATCGATGCACGAGCCTTTGCCCGCCAAGCGCCAGCCGGCGGTGGATAACGGCGCTGATCGGCGCCAGCTCGAAGCCGCGGCGGCGCGCGTCCGCGAGCCACGTGGCGAGTACCTCGATGGTGGCGTCGTGCGGGTGGCCGATGCCGACCGCAAAGCCGCGGCGCCGAGCCGTCGCCTCCAACTGCGCGAGCCGCTGCCATATCTCCGGCGCGCTGCGCTCGTTATCCAGGAACACGTCGCGCCGCGCGTGAGGCACGCCCAACTCCTCCGCGATGCGGATGCCGACGCTGTCGCCGCTGGTCATGGAATCGAGGAACAGCAGGCCACGCGAGCGGGCCGCGGCAAGCAGCCGGCGCATGCGCGGCGCGTCCTCCGTGTAGCGGCTGCCCATGTGATTGCTAAAGCCTACGTAATCGCTGACCCGGCCCAAATTCCAATCGAGCGCCGTTCGAAACGCCGCGCCATCGTGGGCCATCGCCATAAAATTGGGGCCGGGGTCGGCGTCGCCGTCATGCGGCTCCATCGGGATGTGCACGATAATCTCGTGCCCGTTGGCGCGGGCCGCCGCGATTTGAACCGGGAGCCCGCCGGCATAGGGCAGCACGGCCATGGTAAGCGGTCCTTGGAGATCGATAGCGCGCAGCGAGCGCGCCTTGTCGACGCCGATATCGTCAATGACAACGGCAATCAACGGCCGCGCACCCGGGTCAGGCATGGCAACGGCATAGCGCCGCCATCTCGGCTCTGCCTCGGGCGGCGCAATCGCAGGGTTGCCGGCGCCCGCGTCGGGCGACGGGGATCGGCTCGTGGACATAAACTGGGCCGGCGGAATCGAAGCCCGCACGCTGCCGGGCCCACCGCCGCCCGATTCGAGCGAGGCGCCGGCGACGACACCCAGCGCGATGCCGACGGCGAGTATCGCCCCCGGGCGCGATAGAAGCGCGGCTACCCGCGCGGCGGCCTTTAGCTGTTTTGCCCGTTCACTCATGCGAATTGCCCGAGTATCGGCGATACGTAGAGGCGCGCGCTCATACGCGCGCCGATTCTCGGCCGGCGAATCCGTGCTCGGCAAGATCGTCGAGGATCGGGCAGTCCGGGCGGTGATCGCCGTGGCAGCGATCGATCAGGTCGACGAGGGTACGGCGCATGGCCCGCAACTCGGTAATTTTGCGGTCGATGTCGGCGACGTGCCGCTCGGAGAGCGCCTTCACGTCGGCGCTGGCACGCCTGTCGTCGCGCCACAGCATGAGCAGCGCGGAAACCTCCTTGACCGAAAATCCGAGGCCACGGGCGCGCTGAATAAACCGCAGCGTATGCAGATCGCGCTCGGCGTACCGCCGGTAGCCGCCCGCGCTACGCGGCGCCTGCGGGATCAATCCAACGCTCTCATAATAACGGATCGTTTTGCTGGGAATGCCGGCGCGGTCGGCAACGGTTCCGATGTGCATGTTTCCTCCGCGGAGTTCGGTGGCGTAACGTTATGTCGTGAATTATTTTATAGTTCCAAGTGGCGCAGCCTAAGCGCGTTGGAGATCACGGATACAGAGCTCAAGCTCATCGCGGTGGCGGCGATCATCGGCGAAAGCAGCAATCCGAAAAACGGATACAGCAGGCCCGCCGCAATGGGCACCCCTAGCGCATTGTAGGCGAAGGCCCAAAACAAATTTTGCCGGATATTGCGCATGGTCGCCCGGCTCAAGTGGCGGGCGCGGGCGACACCGCGCAAATCGCCCCTGACGAGCGTGACGCCCGCGCTTTCGATGGCGACGTCGGTGCCGGTGCCCATGGCGATGCCCACATCGGCCCTGGCCAGGGCCGGGGCATCGTTGATGCCGTCGCCGGCCATGGCGACGACGTGGCCCTGTTCCTGCAGGCGGGCGATCGTTTCGCTCTTCGCTTCCGGCAGCACTTCCGCTTCGACGCGGTCGAGGCCGAGTTGCGCGGCTACGGACTCGGCGGTGGCGCGGCTGTCGCCGGTGAGCATAACAATCTCGATACCGTCGGCACGCAGTTGATCGATCGCGGCCGGAGTCGATTCCTTGATCGGGTCGGCGACTCCAACGATTCCCGCCGCCAGACCATCGACGGCAACGAACATTGCCGTCTGCCCCTCGGCGCGAAGTGCATCGGCCCGTTCCGCCAGATCGCCGAGCGCTATACCAAGCCCATCCATCAGCCGGCGGTTGCCAAGCGCTACCGCGCGGCCGTCGATCGTGCCGGCAACGCCCTGCCCCGTGGTCGAACGGAAATCGCTCGCCTCGACCAGATCGAGGTTGCGCTCCATAGCACCGGCGACGATGGCGGCGGCCAGCGGATGCTCACTGCCCCGCTCAAGGCTGGCGGCCAGCCGCAGCAAATCGTTCTCGCTGGTTCCCGGCGCGACGACAACCGATACCAGCTTGGGCTTTCCCTCGGTCAGCGTACCGGTCTTGTCGACCACCAGCACATCGACCTTTTCCAGCACTTCCAGCGCCTCGGCATTCTTGATCAGTACGCCCGCGGTGGCACCTCGGCCGGTACCCACCATGATCGACATCGGCGTGGCCAGGCCCAGCGCGCAGGGGCAGGCGATGATCAAAACGGCAACGGCGTTGATTATTGCGTAGGCCATCGCGGGAGCCGGGCCGAAAAACGCCCAGACCACGAACGTCAATATCGACGCCGCGACCACCGCCGGTACGAAATAACCGGCAACCACATCGGCTACTTTCTGGATCGGCGCGCGCGACCGTTGCGCCTCGCTCACCATTCGCACGATCTGCGCCAAAAGCGTGTCGGCGCCCACGCGCTCGGCCCGCATGACCAGAGCGCCGGTACCGTTGACCGTGGCCCCGGTGACGCGATCGCCGGCGGTCTTTTCCACCGGAATCGGCTCGCCGGTGACCATCGATTCGTCGACCGCGCTGGCGCCTTCCAACACCATGCCGTCGACCGGCACCTTTTCGCCCGGACGCACGCGCAGCCGGTCGCCGGGCTGAATCTGATCCAGCGGCACGTCTTCCTCGCCGCCGTTCTCGTCGAGGCGCCGCGCGGTCTTGGGCGCCAGACCGAGCAGCGCCTTGAGCGCGCTGGAGGTACGGCTGCGGGCGCGTAATTCGAGTACCTGGCCGAGCAGGACCAGCGTCGTGATTACCGAAGCCGCCTCGAAATATAGCGCCACCGAGCCATCCGCGCCGCGGAACGACGGCGGGAAGATTCCGGGCAATAGCGCCGCTGCCAGGCTGTAGAGATAGGCGACGCCCGTGCCGATGGCGATCAGCGTGAACATATTGAGATTACCGGTAACGACCGAGGCCCAGCCGCGCTCGAAGAACGGCTTGCCGCCCCACAGCACCACCGGCGACGCAAGCACGAGCTGAATCCAGCCGAGCCAGGCGCCGGAAACGGAAGCCTGCAGCGGCTGGCCGGGGATCAATTCCGACATGGCGATGGCGAAGACCGGCAGGGTAAGCACGAGGCTCACCCAGAAGCGCCGGCTCATATCGACGAGTTCGGGGTTCGGCCCCTCCTCCACCGTCACCGTAACCGGCTCGAGCGCCATGCCGCAGATCGGGCAGTCGCCGGGCTCGTCGCGCACCACTTCGGGATGCATGGGACAGGTGTATTCGGTCCGCGTCGCGGCCAGTCCCGGTACTTGCTCGAGCGCCATGCCGCACATCGGGCAGGCCGCCGGGCTTTCGCTCTCGACACCGGGGCACATCGGGCAGATATAGCTCCCCGGCTTTGCCGCCGGGCGCGGCGCGTGCGATTCGTGGCCGTGCGAGTGGCCGTGTTCATGCGGGCCGCCGCGATGGGCGCCGCTATCGGTGTCGTCGTGGCAGGCGGGTTTGCCGTTCATAGTCAATCCTTTCGGCGGCCTCATGCCGATCCAGCGGTAGATCCGATTCGGCACGTTGACGCCAGCTTCATCCAGCCGCCGGCCCCCACACGCCACACCTCATATGAGGGTTCCAGTAACTGGAAGGTCAACGTATTTCTGGCAGGCTTGGCCTTCCCGCCCGGCATGGAACGGTCGCCTTTTTTCCCTCCCCCAGACCTGCTATAACGGGGCATCCGGGCCGATCGCGTCATTCAATATCCTTTAACTATTTGTAATAACAGCGATAATCGGCCCAGAACAGACTGGGTGGACGATGAAACGTCGGCAGGAAATCACCCCCGTGCGGAGCGGCCGGCCATGACCGGCGACATGCGCGACATGAAGGCGCTGTTGGCCATCGCCGCCAGCGGCCGGCCCCTGAGTATCGAGGAGGCCGAGACCGCCTTCCACATCATGATGTCGGGCGATGCCACGCCGGCGCAGATGGGCGGCTTTCTGATGGCGCTCCGGGTCCGCGGCGAAACGGTGGACGAGATCACCGGCGCCGCCCGCACGATGCGCGCCAAGATGTTGACCATCGAAGCGCCGGCCAACGCCATCGACATCGTCGGCACCGGCGGCGATGGATCCGGTACCCATAACATCTCCACCGCCAGCGCCCTGGTACTCGCGGGCTGCGGCCTGCCGGTGGCCAAGCACGGCAACCGGGCGTTCTCGTCCAAATCCGGCGCGGCCGACCTTCTGGCCGCCCTGGGCGTCAATCTGGACGCCGATTTTCAACTCATCGAGAAGTCCATTCGTGAAGCCAACATCTGCTTCATGATGGCGCCCCGACACCACGGCGCGATGCGCCACGTCGGCGGCGCGCGGGTCGAGCTCGGCACGCGGACGATCTTCAACCTGTTGGGGCCGATTTCCAACCCGGCGCGGGTACGAAGGCAACTCGTCGGCGTGTTCGACAAAAGGTGGCTCGAACCCATTGCCGCGACCTTGGGCCAGTTGGGACTGGAGCATGCCTGGGTGGTGCATGGCGCCGACGGGCTCGACGAAATTACCCTGACCGGCCCCACGCATGTCGCCGAGTTGCGGGATGGCCGGGTTACGAGCTTCGATATCGCCCCCGCCGACGCCGGCTTGGCGGTGGCGGACGCCGCGGATTTGAAGGGCGGCGAACCCGAGGAGAACGCCGAGGCGACACGCGCCATGCTGTCGGGAGCACGGAGCGCCTATCGCGATATTGTACTGCTGAACGCCGGCGCGGCGCTGGTCGTGGCCGGCCGCGCCCGCAGCCTCGAGGACGGGGCGGCCCAGGCGGCGCGCGCTATCGATGGCGGACACGCCATGGCCGCGCTCGACCAGCTCGTCGAAATCACCAACGAGGAGCTGCCTGAACCCGATCCCGAGGAAGATCAGGACGAGCGAACCAGGGACGCGGCGTGAGCGACGTCCTCGCCCGTATTTGCGACGACACGCGCGCGATTGTCGCCCGGCGCAAGGCCGAGAGGCCGCTCGCCGAGGTGGAGCGCGCCGCGCGGCAGGCTTCACCTGTCCGGGGTTTCGCGGATCGCCTCGCCGCCGCGGTGGATTCGGGCGGATACGGTCTGATCGCCGAAATCAAGAAAGCGTCGCCGAGCCAGGGGCTGATCCGCCGCCATTTCGATCCGGCTTCCTTGGCTCGGGCCTACCGTTCGGGCGGCGCCACCTGCCTGTCGGTGCTGACCGACGAAAAGTATTTCCAGGGAAAGGACGCGTATGTCGGCATGGCCCGCGAGGCGTCGGACCTGCCGGCGCTACGCAAGGATTTCATGGTCGACCCGTACCAGGTGCCCGAGGCGCGCGCCATCGGCGCAGACTGCATCCTCATCATCATGGCCGCCGTCGACGACGCGCTGGCGCGGGATATGGCAGAAACGGCGGCCGATTACGGCATGGATTGCCTTGTCGAGGTGCACGACGCGGCGGAACTCGACCGGGCCTTGGCGCTCGATTGCCGTCTGATCGGCGTCAACAACCGCGACCTCAAGACCCTCAAGACCGACCTGGCGACGACCGAGGCGCTGGCCGGCCAGGTGCCGGCGGACCGTTTGCTGGTTTGCGAAAGCGGCATCGAGACGCCCGAACACCTTGCCCGAATGGCGCGGGTCGGCGCGCATTGCTTTCTCGTCGGTACCGCGTTGATGATGCGGGACGACGTGGCGGCGGCGACCCGGGCGCTCCTCGCGCCGTCCGTGGTCCGCGTGGCGAGCGCCTGAGCATCGGCCATGAGCAAGCTCAGCCACATCGACGACCAGGGCAAGGCGACGATGGTCGATGTATCGGCCAAGGACGAAACCCACCGCGTCGCCACCGCCAAGGGGGCCGTCCTGATGCAGGCGGCGACGCTGCAACTCATCCTCGACGCGGGAGTCAAGAAGGGCGACGTGCTCAGCGTGGCGCAACTTGCCGGCATCATGGGGGCCAAGAAGACGCCGGAACTGATCCCGCTCTGCCATCCCCTGCCGCTGAGTTCGGTCGAGGTCGGTCTTTCTCCCGACCCGGAACGGGCCGCCGTGGAGATCACCGCAACCTGCAAGACCACCGGCCAAACGGGCGTGGAGATGGAGGCCATGACCGCGGTCGCCATCGCGGCGCTCACCGTCTACGACATGGTCAAGGCGGTCGATCGCGGCGTTCGCCTGACCGATATCCGCCTGACCCACAAATCCGGCGGCAAGTCGGGGATCTACGACGCCGGCGAGTAAAATTTAACGCATTAAAACTGTGTAGAAACACTTTTCTAAGCGTTGTTTCTCTAGTTATACCTTAATAAAGTCAGGCCGACTCTCCCAACCCATATAGCCCGCGTTCTTGCGCCAGCGACGCCATCGCCGCGAACAGGCCGGGGATATCGGCCGCGCCCTGCTCGCCGCTGAATTCGCGATAGAGGGTCGCGACGTTGACGATTACGCGCTCGCTCTCGCTCCAGGTCGAGAAATCACCGAGGGCAATGTCGCGCGCCGCCGCCTCGACCGGCATGCCGGAATCGAACCGGCTGCGCGCTTCGGCGCTAAGATATTCAAGATAGTTTTTAACCCCGGCGACGCCGGACTTGTCGGTCACCGGCCCGTGTCCCGGCACCACCGTCTCGACATCCATATCGATGATGCGGTCACAGGCGTCGATCCAGTTGCTCACCGGCCCGGCCCAGACGATCGGATGGCCCCCGATAAACAGGATATCGCCGGTGAATATCGTCCGATCCCCGGGCAGATAGACCAGGATGTCGCCCTTGGTGTGGGCCGGGCCGACCTCGATCAGCTCGACCCGCTTTTCGCCCACCTGGCGCGTCATGGTCCCCTCGAAGGTCGTGTTGGGAGGCGTCAGCTCGATCGATTCGAAATCGAATCCGTCGAAAATACGCGAAACGTAATCGCCCAACACGCCCATGCCCGGCGCGGCTTTCATCATTTGCGCCAGCATTTGCGGAGGCATTTCGGTCATTTCCGCCGCCGCCGCCTTGGAGGCGATAATGTCGGCGCCGGCGACCAGCTGGTTGCCCCAGCAGTGATCGCCGTTGGCGTGGGTATTGACGACCGTGCCGATGTTCTCGGCCGCCTTGGTCGCGCGCCGCATCTCTTCGAGCATCGCCCGGGTACGCGGGACATCGAACAGGGTATCGACCAGCAGCGACTCGCCGCTCGCCACGATCAGTCCCGCGTTGTTCCAACCCCATGAGCCGTCCGGCTGCAGATACGCGAACACGCCGTTGCCGATCTCCTGCAGCCCCTTTTCGTATCGCCAATCCGCCATCTCGTGCCCTCCCCCAACGCACCATTCGGACCGCGTGCGCGATCAGCGCTTTCGCGGCCAGCGAAGGTCGAGCCTAACAGTAAAGGGGAAGTGCGTCAGCCGGCGCGACGGTAAGCGATCTGCCCGTTGCCAAAATGCAGGGTGAGCCAGCCCTTGCGGATTCCGACACCGACATCGCGGCTGATCAAGCCGCCTCCCGACTGGCTCAGTTCCATGTGCACGGTGTCCGAATCGGTGAAGCGGTAGGTACCAATGAACACGTTGTGGCGTAACGTACCGCCCTGGCGCAACTGTTCGATGATCGTCACCCCGCCGTTTTTCCTGAACTCGATCGTACCACCCGCGAGATCGCCACCGGGGTCGGTGATCCGCCATTTGCCCAGGATTTCGGCCTTGAAATCCTCCTGACCACAAGCGGCCACGCCCAGCGAGAGGGCGAGCAGGAGCGGAATCAAGGAGGAGAGACGCCGAAACATGGGGTTACAGTTGAGGCATTTGCCTAACAAATCGTGAAAGATCGCCACGCTTGGGGCTCGTGCCGGACGGGCCGCTTTGATATGGTGCGGGCACCATGATTAGACGGAAAACGGGATGATATCGGTCGAGGAAGCGCGCCAGCGGATCATCGGTGGGTTCGAGGCGCTGCCGCCGGAGCAAGTGAGCCTGGCCGACGCGCTGGGACGGGCGTTGGCGGAGGATATCTCTGCCCGCGTCACCCAGCCGCCGGCCGCGGTCTCGGCGATGGACGGCTACGCGGTCCGCGCCGAGGATGTGCGCGAAGTGCCCGTGACGCTCGACCGTATCGGCGAGGCGCCGGCGGGCGGAGTCTTCGACGGCAAAGTCGGCCCCGGCCAGGCGGTACGAATCTTCACCGGCGGCCCGGTGCCGGCGGGCGCCGACGCCATCGTCATCCAGGAGGACACCGAAACCGACGGCAAGCGCGTGACGGTCAAGGAGCCCGCGCCGGAAGGCCATTATATCCGGCCCGCCGGCCTCGATTTCCGGGAAGGCGACGTGGGAATCCGCGCCGGGCGTCTGCTGACCGCCCGCGACATCGGCCTCGCGGCGGCAATGAACGTGCCCTGGCTCAAAGTGCGGCGGCGCCCGCGCATCGCCGTTCTGGCCACCGGCGACGAGGTGGTAATGCCGGGCGACCCGAGGGGCCCGCATCAGATCGTCAGCTCCAACGGGTTGGCGCTAGCGGCGTTTATCACGGCCAATGGCGGCGACCCGATCAACCTTGGCATCGCGCCCGACACCAGTGATGCGCTCAAATCGATGGCCGCCGGCGCCAAGGGGGCGGACCTACTGGTGACCACGGGTGGCGCCTCGGTGGGCGAGCACGATCTGGTGCAAAGCGCCTTGGGCGAAGTCGGTTTCGAGGTGGATTTCTGGCGCGTCGCCATGCGGCCTGGCAAGCCGCTCATGTTCGGCCGGTTGGGCGAGACACCGCTTCTCGGCCTGCCCGGCAACCCGGTCTCCAGTCTGGTCTGCGCGATCCTCTATCTGGGGCCGATCATGGAAACCATGCTGGGCTTGCGGCGGGCCGATGAGCCGGCGCCGACAGCGCTCCTCGGTGCCGATCTCGACGAGAACGACCGGCGCCAGGATTACCTGCGCGCCCGCCTTTCGCGCGGCAATGACGGCGATCTGGTGGCCACGCCGTTCGGCCGACAGGACAGCTCGATGCTCTCCCATCTCGTCAATTCCGACTGTCTGGTGGTGCGCGCCCCGCATGCGCCGCCGGCCAAGGCGGGCGAGCGCGTCGAAATCATCCCGCTCCCTGGTGTCCGCGCCGGGGTTTGAAGAAACTATACAGGCCGTTCGGTTTGAGGATTCCCGGTGTGGTCGATCCAAAGCGACTACGAGCAGGTATTCCCGACGACCAATTAGTACGGCAATTCCTTCACGTTCATCTGTCAACCATCGGTAGAAGTGTTGATGCGTGCAATTACCTATAGGGTATTATCCGAAATCGTTTATAATCAAGTTGGTTTTCGCGATTTACGGGAGGATTGCGATGTCTCCAAATTCAGAAGTTCAGCCACCTGCCAAGCTTAGAATGAGCGACAGGGAACGCATTGCCGTCGGTGCGATCGGAGGAATACTCGTCGGCGTGGTTGCGTACCCCGTCCCGGCCTATGAGACGATGCTCAACGTCGAAGGCGGTTTCGCCCTGCTCGCCGGTTGGGTGTTGCGGATTGTTGGTTTCGGTTTCCTGGGCGGGCTCTGGGCTTTTCTCCACAAGAGCGAGAATGAGAGGTTCAAGATATTTCAGTTTGGCGTGATCGGTCCGGCGGTCATCTCCGCCATGATCGCGGCAAACGTTCCGAAAGAGGCGATCGGTCCCGGCGAAGCCGTCAGCGGCTCACACGGAATTGCGATCGTGTCGTCAGCCCATGCTGCGGAACGGCCACCCCGGCAGCCTGCCGAGAAGCCGCGCCGATCGTTCTGGTCGCTCGTAGTGAAAGGGTTTCTTGGAAGCAGCACGATCAAGAAGTAGCAGGCCGC
>CBDVDY010000003.1:0-36633 GCA_965372875.1 uncultured Alphaproteobacteria bacterium
TCGATCGAAAGGTCGGTGAAGCCATCGACATTTATGTGAACAACCGGCTGGTCGCACGTGGCGAGGTCGTGGTCGTCGACGAACGCCTCGGCGTGACGATGACCGAGATCATCAAGGCGGATCGCAGGTGATGGGACAACCGCTCGCGTCGGGAGAAACGGCATGCGTCTTTTAATCATTGGCACCATGGAAGGGCACATCGGCGCCGCCAGCCAGATCGCTCTTGCGCGCGGCGCCAAGGTGGCCCAGGTCGATGACATCGAAAGCGGCCTGGACGCCCTCCGCCGTGGCCAGAGCGCCGAACTGGTCATGATCGACAGCGCCCTGGATATCGGTTCGCTCATTGAAAGCCTGCTTGCCGAACGAATCAGCGTGCCGGTGGTCGCCTGTGGAATCGGCGCGGACACGCCGAGCGCCGTCGGCGCCATCAAGGCCGGGGCGAAGGAGTACATCCCGCTGCCACCCGACCCGGAGATGATCGCAGCCGTTCTCGAAGCCGTTACCGAGGAAAACAACAGTATCATTTCCCGCGATCCGGCAATGGAGGCGGTTCTCGAACTCGCGGAGCAGATAGCTCCATCCGACGCCAGCGTATTAATTGCCGGCGCGTCGGGTACGGGCAAGGAGCTGATGGCCCGTTTCATTCACCGCAAGAGCCGCAGGGCCGGCGAGAAATTCGTTTCCATAAATTGCGCCGCGATCCCCGAGAACCTGATCGAATCCGAACTGTTCGGCCACGAGAAAGGTGCGTTTACCGGCGCGGTCGCCCGTCGCATCGGCAAGTTCGAGGAAGCAAGCGGCGGCACCCTCCTGCTCGACGAAATCAGCGAGATGGACGTGCGGCTGCAGGCCAAGCTGCTGCGGGCCATTCAGGAAAGGGAAATCGACCGTGTCGGCGGCAACCAGCCGGTCAAGGTCGATCTCCGCGTCATCGCCACAACCAACCGTGACCTGGCCGAGGAGGTCCGCAAAGGCAAATTCCGTGAAGATCTGCTGTTCCGGCTCAATGTCGTGACGGTCCAGATACCGCCATTGTCCGAACGCCCGCTGGATATCAAGCTTTTGTCCGAGCATTTCTGCAAGAAATACTCGCAAGCCAACGGCATGCCGGTTCGCCAGATTGTGCCGGAAGCGCTGGAAAAACTCAGCGGACACGGCTGGCGCGGCAACGTGCGGGAGCTCGAGAATACGATCCATCGCGCGGTGCTGCTGGCCAAAGGCGATCAAATCGGACCGGAAGCGATCCTGTTGACCGATCCGCCGATCGTCGACGATACCGGCCAAGCCGGCGGCGCGGCGGCGGATGGCGGCGCATCGGCGGGAGCGAACGTCCGTTCCGGTGTTCCCGACTCGCTGGTCGGCCGTACCGTCGCCGACGTCGAACGCGATCTTATCCTTGAGACGCTCAGCCATTGCCTCGGCAATCGAACCCACGCGGCCAACATCCTTGGGATTTCCATCCGTACGCTTCGCAACAAACTGAAGCTCTACACGGAGGGCGGCATCAAAGTGCCGATGCCCAGGGAATCCGACCGCGCCGCGGTTTGAACGGGCGCGGCGGCATCGGCTAGAAGATGGCGGAGACTACGGAACAATCGGCGGCCGGAAACGGCCCAGCAGCCACACCGATCTTGGGACAATTCCTAGGCCGGTTGCACGGGACCCTGCGTCACGGCGACATCGTTCTGGCGTTGGCCCTCGCCTGCATCCTGACGGTGCTGATTCTGCCGATGCCACGCTGGCTGCTGGACTTCAGTCTCGCCATTTCCATCACGCTGTCGGTGTTGATACTGATGGTGGCTCTGTTCATCGAGCGGCCGCTCGATTTCAACTCCTTTCCAACGGTTTTGTTGATCGCGACGATTCTACGCCTCGCGCTCAACCTGGCATCGACCCGCCTGATCCTGGCCAACGGGCACGAGGGACCCGGAGCCGCCGGACGCGTCATCGAAGCGTTCGGCAACTTCGTGATGGGCGGCAACTTCGTGATCGGCCTGATTGTGTTCGCCATCCTGGTCCTCGTAAACTTCGTGGTCATTACCAAGGGTTCGGGACGTATCGCCGAGGTGTCGGCGCGCTTCAGCCTGGACGCCATGCCCGGCAAACAGATGGCCATCGATTCGGATCTCTCGGCCGGTCTGATTACCGAGAACGAGGCCCGCACCCGGCGCAAGGACCTGGAGGACGAAAGCTCGTTTTTCGGCTCCATGGACGGCGCCGCGAAATTTGTTCGCGGCGACGCCATCGCCGGGCTGATCATTACGCTCATCAACATCATTGGCGGCATCATTATCGGCGTCGCGCAACAGGATCTGACGCTTTCCGAAGCCTCGCGCAGCTACACCATGCTGACCGTCGGCGATGGTTTGGTGACGCAGATTCCGGCGATAATCGTTTCGATGGCGGCCGGCCTCCTGGTGTCCAAGTCGGGCGTGATCGGTTCGGCGGACAAAGCCGTGTTCGGCCAGCTCGGCGGTTATCCGCGGGCGTTGGGGGTAAGCGCGTTCTTGATGACCGCGATGTCGCTGCTGCCGGGCATTCCGATGCTTCCCTTCTTGATGCTCGCTGGATTTTCGGGATCACTGGGTTGGTTCGCTTACCAACGTCAGATCGCGGTCCGAGCCAAGGAGATCGCCGTCGAGGTCGCCGAGGGCGAAGGTGCCACGCCCGCCGAGGAGCCGATCTCCAACACCTTGCAGATCGACCTGCTGCGGCTCGAGCTGGGATATGGCCTTCTTTCGCTAATCAATCAGGAGCAAGGCCAGCGGTTGACCGACCAGATCAAGGCGCTGCGCCGGCAATTGGCGGGCGAGATGGGATTCGTCATGCCCGCCGTCCGTATCCAGGACAACATGCAGCTGCCGGCCAACGCCTACGTGATCCGTCTGAAGGAAATCGAAGCCGGACGCGGCGATATCCGGCCCAACATGATCCTGGTAATGGATCCCCAGGGCGGGGAGATCACCCTGCCCGGAGAGAAAACGGTGGAGCCGACATTCGGCCTCGCGGCGATGTGGGTCGAGGACGGTCACCGCGAAGAGGCGAACTTCAAGGGCTATACGGTGGTCGAGCCGTCGACCGTAATCACCACGCATCTCACCGAGATACTGAAAGACAATATGGCCGAGCTGCTGTCCTTTGCCGAGACGCAAAAGCTGCTCGACGAATTGGAGCCCGATCAACAAGCCTTGGTATCCGACCTCATCCCCAATCAAATCTCGATCGGTGGGGTACAGCGCGTGCTGCAAAACCTGCTCAAGGAACGCGTCTCGATTCGCGACCTTCCGACAATTCTCGAAGGAATTTCAGAGGCTTGCGCCCATACCCGGCATGTCGTCGCGATTACCGAGCACGTCCGGACGCGTCTGGCGCGTCAGATCAGCGAGGCCAACGTGGCGGATACCGGGTATGTCCCCATTGTTTCGCTGTCGCCGGAATGGGAGCAATCCTTCACCGAGGCGCTGGTCGGCCAGGACGACGACAAACAGTTGGCCATGCCGCCCTCTCGATTGCAGGAGTTCATTGTCGCCTTGAACCAGACGTTCGAGCGCTACGCCATGATGGGTGAAACGCCAATTCTCCTGACCAGCCCGATAATTCGGCCCTATGTCCGTTCGATCATCGAACGCGTGCGGCCAATCACGGCGGTACTGTCGCAGAACGAGATTTATCCGAAAGCCAGCATCAAAACGATTGGCCACCTCTAGTGGTAAGAACCCAACATACGCTACCCATATGTTGGGTTCTTACCACTAGTCAATTCGGAGTGCCGCCGTGCGTCTAAAATCCTACTCAGCGGAATCCATGACCCAGGCGATGGAGCTTGTCCGCGAAGAGCTGGGCGACGAGGCGATCATCGTGTCCTCGCAGAACGAGCGCGAAACCGGCCGCGTATTCGTGACCGCGGCACTCGAGGCGCCGGCGGAGTTGGCAACATTCGGGGCGCCGGCGCACGAGCAGGACGCGCCCCTCGACACGGGCTCGATCGTCCTGGCATTGAACGAGCACGGCGTACCCACCGCGACCATGGATAGGATAATCGACAGCGCCTGGGATGCCGGCGCGGCGGACCCGGTAATGGCCCTTGCCGCGGGGTTGGACCGGCAATTCAAGTTTGCGCCGCTGCGATACGAAGCCGGCGAGCGACCGATAATGCTGGTGGGCCCTCATGGGGCCGGCAAGTCCGTCACGGCCGCCAAACTGGCGGCGCGCGGCGCGTTCGACGGGCGCCCGGTTGCCGTCGCCAGCGCCGATACGGTGCGCGCGGGAGGCGTCGCGCAATTGTCGGCCTTCACCGAGATACTGGGCATCGAACTCGAAGTCGCCGATGGTCCCGCGGCGCTCGCCGAAATCGTGGCGCGGCGCCCATCCAATGCCCGAATGCTGATCGATACACCCGGGACCAACCCGTTCGACGGCAACGCCCTGAGCGCCTTGGCGATGCTCGCGGGCGCCGCCGGCGCCGAGCCGGTGCTGGTCATGGCCGCCGGCGGCGACGTCCTCGAAGCGGCGGAGACCGCCCGCGCGTTCGCCGCCATCGGCGCCCGCAGACTGATTGCCACCCGCCTCGACACTGTCCGTCGTCTCGGCGCCATTCTTGCCGCCGCCGCGGAATCGATGGCGCTCGGCGAAATTGGCGTGCGGCCAGAGGTCGCCGACGGCCTGACCCCGGTAAATCCGGTTTCCCTTGCCCGCCTGTTGATGGCTGGCGCCGCGCGGCCGGGGACACCCGGGCCGCTTGTAAAGGACTTCGAATGACAGAGTTGGCGAACGCTAGCAGGACGGCCCGGCGGGCCGCCAATCGAGGCATCGTCGCCATCGCCTCCGGCAAGGGCGGGGTCGGCAAGACGTGGCTCGCCATAACGCTCGCCCACGCGCTGGCGCGGCAGAACCGCCGTACGCTGTTGTTCGACGGCGATCTCGGATTGGCCAATATTGACATCCAACTCGGCCTGGTTCCGAAGGTGGATTTGCAGGGGGTGTTGCTCGGCAAGCTCACGCTCGGCCAGGCGACGACCGCGTACGATGAAGGCGGTTTCGATATTATCGCCGGCTGCTCCGGGTCGGGCGGCCTCGCCTCGCTGCCGCCGAAGAAACTGGAGGCGCTGGTCAGCCAAATTGTCGGACGCGCCGAGGACTACGATCACGTAATCCTGGACCTGGCCGCCGGCGTGGAAAGCGGCGTGCGACACATGACCCGTCCCGCCGCCCAGTGCCTTGTCGTGACCACGGAGGAGCCGACCAGCCTTACCGACGCGTACGCCTTCATCAAACTCACGGCGCGCGATTTTCCCGACACGACCCTGCAAATCGTCGTCAACATGGCGAATTCGCGGCAGGCGGGAGAGCGCACCTACCGTACCCTGGCCAACGCGTGCGAGAATTTCCTGAACCTGACGCCGCCGCTGGCCGCCGTCATCCGCCGCGACGACAAAGTCCGCGACGCCATCCGCCACCAGGCTCCGCTACTCGTTCGTCATCCAAGCTGTCCGGCGGCCGTCGATATCGAATCGCTGGCCGTGCGCTTGCGCGAGGTCGCATGACACGCATCGATCCGACGATTTCCTTCCTCCAGTCGGGGCATGGAGCCGCTACGCAATCGCCTTCCGCGCTGAGCCAGGCCCGCGCCGTTACGCTCACCGACTCGCCGGCCAGTCTCGCTCGGCTGACCGCCGGATCGATTATCGAGGGAACCGTTATCGGCCACGATGCCCGCGGCCGGACCCAGGTCCGCACGGAACACGGTATGATTTCGTTCCGCACCCCGATTTCGTTGCCGCCCGGCTCACAACTTGTGCTTCAACTGCAAACCACCGGATCGCAGATTCAAGTCGTCATTCTTTCAGTCACCCCGCCCGGCCCCGAGGGCGCGGCCGGGGGCGCACAGGGCGTCGCCCAATCCAGCCAGCGCCCCGGCGCCCCGGCCGCCGGACAGCCCGGTGGACAGCCCGGTGTCCCGGCTCAGCCCAACGCGTTGCTTGGCCTGATTCAGGAATGGCCTACCTTGGGCGAGGCGCTGGCGGCGCTGCAAGGCGCGGGAAGCCCGGCGGCGCAGATCCTGGCAACGCTGGTCGCCCGTCCGAACCCTCAAATTTCTTCTACCCTCCTGTTTTTCGTGGCCGCCTTGACGCGCGGCGACGTCAGTGCCTTGCTGGGCCGCGAGATCGGCAAGGCGCTGGTCGACGCCGGACGGGCGGATTTGGCCGGACGGCTGGCCGATGATTTCGGGCAATTGAGCCGCCTTGCCGCGGGCACGGATTCCAGCGAATGGCGCGTTTTCCTTTTGCCGTTCGCGGACGCGGGGAGAATCGAGCAGATCCGGCTGTTTCTGAAACGCCATCGCGCGACGCACGAGGAAGAAGACGACCGGCCGATGACCCGTTTCGTGTTCGAGGTCGGGCTATCCCGTCTCGGCCGTATCCAGTTCGATGGGCTGGCCGGCGGCGATAGATTCGACTTGATGGTGCGCAGCCTCGCGCCTCTGTCGGACGAGATTATGGCGGAGATTCGCGCCATCTTCGGTAACGCCCGCGAGGCTGGAAAGCTCGCCGGCGAAATCGCGTTTCAGACTGTCCCGGCGTTTTCCGTGGCGCCGCTCGAAGAGGCGCTGGCTTCGGAAAGCGGGTTCGTGGTCTAACAGCGAGCCCGCTTCGGACACGAATTCGGGATCGCTCAGGCGCTTTCCCTGGTCCGCCGCCGGTGTATATCGATACCGATATCGTCCAGCTCTATCCGTTCGCGCCGCGCGGCTTCCTTGCGCGCCCGCTCCTTGCGGTTGGTCAGCACCGTTTCATGTTTTTTCAGGTCGCGGAACGATTCCGCGAGATCGGCGCTGGCGGCTTCGATCCGATGATCTATTTCGACGAGCAGGGAAGCGGCTTGGTCGCGCCGGGCCTCGAAAGCCGCGAAATATGCCGGAAACGTCGAACCCGCTTCGAGCGAGGCCAGAGCAGCGGCCTTTTCGGCGCGAAGTTCGTCCCGCATATCCTGCTGCCGACGAATCAGGTCGGCGCGCCGTCTTTCCAGCTCACCAAGAAATTTGCGCTTTTCGTCGAGCCGCAGGCGATGCAGCCTGACCAGGCTTGTTAACGCCTTCACGAAGCGTCAACTCCGTCGCCGGCGGGGTCGGGCGGAATCTCGGGCGGATCGCGCGGCGCCATGCCATCGGCGAGGATGGCATCGAGTTCGGCGTATCCCGTGGTCAGATCGCTCCGCTCGCCCATAGCCTGCGTCAGGAACCTCTCCAGCTTTGGATAGTAATGGATGGCCTCGTCGATCAGAGGATCACTGCCCATGCGATAGGCGCCGAGGCGAATCATTTCCGCCATATCCTCGTATCGGGCGAGCAGCGCCCGCGCCCGTTCGACGGCCTGGTTCTCCTGGTCGTTATTACAGCCGGGCATGGTCCGGGAGATGCTGCGCAGAACGTTTATCGCCGGATATCGTCCGCGCTCGGCGATCGACCGTTCCAGCACGATATGACCGTCGAGGATGCCGCGCACCGCGTCGGCGATCGGTTCGTTGTGGTCGTCGCCCTCGACCAGCACGGTGAACAGGCCGGTGATGTTGCCGCGCCCGGCACCCGGTCCGGCGCGCTCCAAAAGTTTGGGCAGCTCGGCGAATACGGTTGGCGTGTAGCCCTTGCTGGCCGGGGGCTCTCCCGCCGACAGCCCGATCTCGCGCTGCGCCATGGCGAAGCGGGTAATGCTGTCCATCAGGCACAGCACGTCATTGTCCTGGTCCCGGAAAAACTCGGCGATCGACATCATCACGTGGCCGGCCTGGCGCCGCAGCAGCGGCGGCTCGTCGGACGTGGCGACGATGATGACACTGCGGGCGAGCCCCTCCGGGCCAAGATGATCCTCGATGAATTCCTGAACCTCGCGCCCGCGCTCGCCGATCAAGCCGATCACGTTGACGTCGGAGCCCGTGAATCGCGCCATCATGGACAACATGATCGACTTACCGACGCCGGAGCCCGAGAAAATCCCCATGCGCTGACCGCGGCAACAGGTCAGGAACGTGTTGATGGCTCGCACGCCAAGGTCGATCTTACCGCCGACACGTTGGCGTGAATGCGCCGGAAGCGGCGCGTTGCGCATACGATAGGCGACGTTGCCTTGAGACAGCGGGCCGCCTCCGTCGATCGGCTCGCCCATGGCGTTGAGGACGCGGCCGAGCCAGTTGGCGTCGGGATAGATGACCGAATCGCCCTGCAAAACATCGGCCTTGCAGCCGAGCCCGACTCCGTCGAGCGAGCCGAACGGCATGACCAGAGCCCGCCTGTTTCGAAAGCCGACCACCTCGCACACGATCCGGCGGCCGCCCCTGGCTTCGATGACGCATCGGCCGCCGATCGCCAACTCGCGCTCGACGCCGCCGATCTCCACCAACATGCCGAGAACCGACGTAACCCGCCCATAGAAGCGCAAATCCGGGATGCGATCGAGTTCGGAATATACTTGCTTAACGTACACTTTCTCGTTAGACCCCCTGTCGAATCAATATTCGATCCTAGGCCGGTTGAATTTAAGGTTCAGTAAAGGGTGAAAACCCGTTCTGGTTAAAGGATTTGTTAAGGAAATGTGCCTAAAGTCCGTATAGTTAAATTTTGATGAAAAGGGAGCGAGGGGAGCCCAACATGCGCGTCCTCCTAGTCGAAGACGATACCGCCACCGCCAAAAGCATCGAGCTGATGCTGAAGTCCGAAGGATACATATGCGATTCGACCGACCTCGGTGAGGACGGCCTGGAAATTGGCAAGCTCTATGACTACGACATCATTGTCCTCGACCTTATGCTGCCGGATATCGACGGCTACGAGGTCCTGCGCCGCCTGAGAGCCGCGCGCATCAATACGCCGATCCTCATCCTCTCGGGCCTTGTCGAGCTCGACAACAAGATCAAGGGATTGGGATTCGGCGCCGACGACTACTTGACCAAGCCGTTCGACAAGCGGGAGCTGATCGCCCGCATTCAAGCCATCGTCCGCCGCTCCAAGGGACATTCCGATTCGATCATTTCCACCGGCAAGCTCACGGTCAATCTCGACACCCGTACGGCCGAGGTCGACAGCCAGCCCCTCCACCTGACCGGCAAGGAATACGGCATTCTCGAGCTGCTGTCGCTGCGCAAGGGCACGACGCTGACCAAGGAGATGTTCCTCAACCATCTCTATGGCGGCATGGACGAGCCGGAGCTCAAGATCATCGATGTCTTCATTTGCAAGCTGCGCAAGAAGCTGGCGGCGGCGTGTGACGGCGACAACTACATCGAGACCGTCTGGGGCCGCGGCTACGTGCTGCGCGATCCGGTCGAGCCAAGAATGGAAGAGCCGGCCAGCACGGCGGCGTAGCTTCGCCGGGCCAGTCAGGCCGCTTCCTTTCCTTCATTCAACCGAAGCGTAACCGTTCCCGGCCCAATGGCGGCCGGGTGGCGCGGGCCGTTCGCGCGTGATCGCGCGACGTGGCGGCATACCGCCGCCGCCCGATGCGAACGGAGAAACCAAAGGAGCAAAAACGGGGAAATTCGGGTCTGCGTCCCGACCAGGACGATGTGCTCGCCGTTATACCAAGTCTCACTGATATTAGACCGCGACGCGCCTTTCGGGCGCCGGTGACGCGGCAACCGAGCCGGGCTCGGCTCCCGAAGCATCGTGGCCGACGACCCGGTAGACACCGCTCAGGTCCGAGACCGGCTTGAACATATCGCTCACACCCAAAACGGTTTCCGCGCCGCCGAGATACAGGAACCCGTCGTCGGGCAGAAGTTTACTCATCTCGTCAAGAATACAACCCTTGGTTTCCTGGTCGAAATAGATCAGGACGTTGCGGCAAAAGATGATATCCACCGGCCCGATCGAGCCGATGTCGTCCAACAGGTTGAAGGTGCGGTAGTCGACCATCGCGCGGATGGCGTCGTCGATCTGCCAGTAAGCCTCCTGCTGCTCGAAATACTTAACCAGGTAATGAACCGGCAACCCGCGCTGAACCTCGAACTGCGTGTAGGAGCCGGCGCGGGCGCGGTCGAGTGCCGCCGTAGAGAGATCGGTGGCAATAATTTCGATCCGCCAACCGGGAAGTTTGTTCCGCTCCTCGTTCAGAATCATTGCCAACGTATACGGTTCCTGGCCGGTGGAGGCGGCGGCGCACCAGATACGCAGGCTTTTCCTGCTCGCGCGTGCCTCGATAAATCGGGGCAGGACCATCTGTTGAAATTGCTCGAACGGTGTCACGTCCCGAAAGAAGAACGACTCGTTGGTCGTCATGGCTTCCGTGACTTCGCGGATAAGGTCGTCGTCGTTCAACGCCCTAAGCGCCTGGAACAGATCGTCGAGGCTGCTCATCATGCGCTTTCTGGCGACCGGCAAAAGACGGTTTTCGAGGAGGTACGCTTTGTCCTGAGACAAAACCAGGCCGGAGCGTTCCCTCAGGAACGCGACCATGAAATCATAGTCGTCCGGCTTCATCAGATGCTCCTCGACACGAAATTGGTGACGTAGCCCCCGATTTCGTCGATCGGCAGAACCGCGCTACACACGCCGGCCGCCGCCGCCGCGCCGGGCATGCCCCACACCACGCTGGTCGCCTCGTCCTGGGCGATCACGGTGCCGCCCCCTTCCACGATGGCCTGGCCGCCGGCGCAGCCATCGTGGCCCATCCCTGTCAGAATGACGGTAAGCACCTGAGGTCCATAGGCAGCGGCAAGGCTTCGCAGCATCGTATCGACCGCCGGACGGCAATAATTCTCGGGCGGGTCCTGATTGAGGTGGATGGTCTTGCCGCCCCCCTCCTCGACCGACACAGTCATGTGGTAGTCGCCGGGCGCCAGATAGATATGGCTGTCCTCCACCGCCATCCCGTCCGCGCCCTCGCTGCAGGCGCGGTCGCCAATCCGCTCGATGTGCTCGGCCAGGATCTGGGTGAACGTGGGAGGCATATGCTGGGTGACAAGAATTGGCACCGTCACCGATTTCGCCAGCTTCCCGAAGAATTTAAACAAAGCCTGGGGACCGCCCGTAGAGCTTCCGACCGCTAGTACTCTAGGCGTGTAGGTCGACCGCTTTCGCAACGATATCGCCCCGCCGCCGGCGACCTCGGCGTGTGAATGCATCGTCCGCCCGGATTTTTTAACCGTGGAAGGACCGGCGGCCGGCGCGCGGGCGGAAACCGGAACCCTACCGGGCCGCACCGCGTCGCCCCGTTTGGCCGCCGCAAGCGCCTTGACCTTGTCAAGCAGTTCGCGGCGAAAGTCCTCGGCGGCGCTCAAATCGCGGGTCGAGCTCGGCTTGGGGATATATTCGTCCGCGCCGCTGGCGAGACACTTGATGCTGATCTCGGCGTTTCGGACGGTCAGCGTCGACGCCATGATGATCTTTACATCGGGCGCCTGGGCGACGATCTTCGGCAGCGCCGTCAAGCCGTCCATTACCGGCATTTCGATATCGAGTATGACGACATCGACGTCGTGGCGGGCGACGCTACTGACCGCCATCTGGCCATTGCTCACGGAGGCCACGACCTCGACCAACGGATCGGACTCGAGGGTCCTGGCGATCAGTCCGCGAACCACCGCCGAATCATCGACGATCATTACACGGTAGGGTTGAGTTAATTTGCCTGCCGCCGCGATACTATTTTCGGCCGGCCCGTCCGGCATTAGATGAGGCCTACCTGCGCGAACTTTGTTTCCAGAATTTCGCTGTCGAATGGTTTCATAATGTATTCGTTGGCGCCGGCTGACATGGCCTCGACGATACGATTCATCTCGGTTTCGGTCGTGCAGAACACAACCACCGGCGCATCGCCGCCGTCCGAGCTGCGCAATTCCTTGAGAAATTCCAAGCCGCCCATGACCGGCATATTCCAGTCAAGCAAGATGGCGTCGGGCATCCGATTCCTGCAAGCGTCCATGGCCTGGGAGCCGTCTTCGGCCTCTTCCACTTCGAAATTCAAGCTTTCCAGGATCTTTCGGGCCACCAGCCGGATGACCTTCGAATCGTCGACGACGAGGCAGCTTTTCATCGGAAATCTCCGCTCCGCGCGCAACGCCGGAAAATTGCGGCACGCAAAATAATTGATCTAGGCTGCGACCTTCGCATCGAAATCGAGCAACCGCTCCACATCCATGACCAGCAACAACTTTCCTTCCAGGCGGTGGACGCCGTTGCAAATGCTCTTCCACACCGGGTCCAGTGTCGCGGGCGTGTTTTCGTGGGTCTCCGCGGGAAGCGTCAGAACTTCGCCAACGGAGTCCACGATAAGGCTGTAGAGCTCGCCGCCATGATCGACCACGATGCTCATGCCAAGTTCCTCTTCCGGCCGGTCCGTCAGTCGCAACCGGCGGCGCACGTCGATCGCGGTCACGATGCGGCCACGCAGGTTCAATGCACCCGCCACTTCGGGCGGCGCCAGAGGTACCCGCCTGAGCTTCTGCGAGCGAAGGACGTCCTGCACCATAAGGACCGGAATTCCGAAAAGCTGATTCTCGATCGTCAGGGTGACGAAATCTTCGGTCTTCCCGGTAGCGACGCCGTGATCCACTCCGGGACCCGCGGCCGTTTGCGCGATATCGTTGCTCATGCGGCTTCTCTTTTCGTGGACAGGGTTTCCGACAGGGCATTCAGCAACGCGTCACGATCGAACTTCGCGACATAGTCGCTGAAACCCACGCTCCGGCCGCGGTCCAGGTCGCTAACGGTTGCGGTATGAGAAAGCGCCACCAGCGGCGTGTCCTGCCAGCGGCCTTCTTTCTTCACCGTTTCGGCGAACTCGAAGCCACTCATGCCCGGCATTTCGATATCGCTGAGGATGATGTCGAAATCGCGGCCGGCTTCACACAGTTCCAGGGCCTTATCGCCGCTTTCCACGGTCGTCACTTCGTAACCCGCGACCTGCAGCAACGGTGAAAGGAGGTTACGGAAGAACGGGCTGTCGTCGACCAGGAGGATGTGGCGCGCCTTACCGTCGGTCGAAACATGGGCACCCGACGACCAATCGTCGAAGGCGTTGCTCAGAAAATGACCGGCATCGATGATCTCGGTAGCGGCCCCCGCCACGACCGCGGTCCCAAGGAACCCGGGCTTGGCGGATCCTAGCTCGACGTCGAGACGCTCCTCGATGATGTCGAGAATCTCGGCGACAACCAGCCCCATCGACCGCTCGCCCTCGGCAAAGACCAGGGTCGGCTGACGGCCCTCGGACTTGATCGGCAACTCGGGATTGATCGGCACCAGCGGCATAAGCTTGCCACGGTACTGCACGACCGGTTTGCCGTCGGAGCTCTCGATGGCCTCGCACTCGATTTCCTCGAGGCGAGCGACCAGCGACAGCGGAACCGCCATCGGCGAGCCGTCGGCTTCGCCCTTGAACAGAAGCAGCGCAATGCTCTCTCCATCGCCCGCCTCCTTCGCGGCGGCGGCTTCCCGATCCGCCGCGCTTTCCTTCGGCGCCACCTCGCCCGTCGCCATCGCGATGCCGTTGGGATCGAGGATCATGACAACGCTGCCGTCGCCAAGAATTGTGTTGCCGGAGAACATGGTGATATCGCGAAGGATTGGAGCGACCGGCTTGACCACGATTTCCTCGGTATCGAACACCCGGTCGACGATGATGCCGAAAGTGTAGGTGCCGACCTGGGTGACGATGATGAACTCGGCGTCGCCTTCCGCCTCGTCCGCCTTGTCGAATTTCAACAGATCGCGAAGCGAGACCAGCGGCAATAGCTGGTTGCGCAAGCGCAGCACCGGAGCGTTATTGATCCACTCCACCTGTAGTTCCGATTTGGCCGATGTGCGGACCAATTCGAGCACGCTGATCTGCGGGATGGCGAACCGTTCGCCGGCGCTCTCGATGATGAGTGCGTTGACGATGGCAAGGGTCAGCGGGATTTTGATGTTGAAGGTCGACCCCTTGCCTTCGGTGCTCGACAGCTCGATGGTGCCGCCGATTTTCTCGATATTGGTGCGCACCACGTCCATGCCCACGCCGCGGCCCGAAGTTTTTGTGACCTCGGTGGCGGTTGAGAAGCCCGCCTTGAAAATATATTGCTGAATCTGCTGATCGCTCATCGATTCGAGCTCGGCTTCGGTCACCAACCCGTTGGCGATCAACTTTTCCTTGATCTTCGCCATAGGCAGCCCTTTGCCGTCGTCGGAGATCTCGATGACGATGTGCCCGCCTTCGTGGCGGGCGTGCAGCGTGATCCGGCCGGTCTCGGGCTTGCCGGCGGCGACCCTTTCTTCGGGCAACTCGATCCCATGATCGCCCGAGTTGCGAACCATATGGGTCAACGGGTCCTTGATCATCTCCAGAAGCTGGCGATCGAGCTCGGTCTCGGCACCAAGCATCTCCAGTTCGATGGATTTGCCCATATCGAGCGCCAGATCGCGCACGATACGCGGGAGCTTGGCCCAGGCGTTGCCGATCGGCTGCATGCGCGTCTGCATGACGCCTTCCTGCAACTCGGACGTCACGTGATTGAGACGCTGCAGCGGCGCCGCGAAATCGGACTCGTCATGCATGCGAAGAATTTGCAGCAACTGATTTCGTGTCAGCACAAGCTCGCTGACCATATTCATCAGATCTTCCAGAAGATCCACGTGAACGCGGATGCTCTTGACGGCAACGCTCGATTCCGTTGCGCCCGCCTCGCCCTTGTCCGAAGCCTCCGGCTCCGCGGCCGGGCTGGCGGATTCGGGTTCCGCCTCCGCCGCCGGCTCCTGCTCCGGCGTGGCTTCGGCGGACGCTTCGGCTAGGTCTTCCGCTGGCGCCGCCGCTTCGTCGGCCATCGGCTCGGCGGGCGCGTCCGCCTCCGCTTCGGCGGGAGTGTCGACTTGAACCTCCGCCGCGGCGAACGCCGCCTCCATTTCGTCCACGGTTCCCGGCGCATCGCCCGTAGCCGTCGCCACCATGGCGTCCAGCCGGGCAACCAGGGCGGCGTCGTCGCCCTCGGGTTCGGCTTCCGTCTCCCCAATGACCGCCACGATCGACTTAATCGCGTCCAGCGCCTCGAGGATAAGCGTCACCGCCTCCGGCGTGACTTCGATCTCGCCGTCGCGGAATTTGCCAAGAAGATTTTCCCCCGAGTGGGCCACCGATTCGAGCCGCGGCAGGCCAAGAAAGCCGCAGGTGCCCTTGATCGTGTGGACAATTCGAAAGATGCTACCGAGCAGATCGGGGTCGTTCGGGGTCTTTTCGAGCTGGACCAATTCCTGATCGAGGATCGAAAGACCTTCGATGGTCTCCGTCAGAAAATCGCTTAATAGATCATCCATGACTGGCTTCCGTCTTCGGAGGAGTGGAACACGGCGATTTCCCTCCCCATATGTTTAGGCGCGGCGGGCAATTTCCGCCCCCCGGCGATGGAAGCAGAATGGCTAAAAATGTTTAAAATCGGGTAAAATGAAGGGTTAGGCCGAAAGGTCTATTCAATCCCCGAGCCGGAGGAGCGCCGCAAATCGGATCGACCCCTCGGAAGCCGCGACCGTCAGTTCGGTACCCTGCTCCTCGGCCAGCCGCGCGGTGTAGTACCCCTGGATCGAGCGCGGAGTAAGGTCGGCCGGGGCCACCGCGCCGGTGATACCGCCCAGCTCCTGATCGTCCAAATGGACACCGTCCCCTTCCGATATCAATTCGGCCGCCAATCGGCCATCGCTGGGCGACAGCCGGACCGTGATGGTACCCGCCGGCGAAAGGGCCTCGGCGGCGAGGAAGACCATGTTGAGGAGAAGCTTAACGGATCCTTCATCCAGGTTCGTCGCTCCTATGCCCTCGTCCGCCGGCCAATCGAGGGTCATCCTGTCGGATTCGATGGTCGCGTCGGCGAGGCCTTTTGCATCTCGAACGGTGCGCGCCGCGCCAGTTGCCAAGCCGTAGGCAACGCGGAAGAACTTGAGACGTGCCGCTGCCTGATCGGCGCTGCTGGCGACAAGATCCATCGCCTCTTCGTCGTTGCCCGAGCCGAATTCGCGAACCAGTTCAACGCCATTGTTTATCGCCCCGACCGGCCCCACCAGGTCGTGGCACAATCGCGAACACAGGAGATGCAAAACTCGAAGATCGACATTTACGGTCATTGGCAGGCACTCACCGGGTTATTTTCACCGGCCCGCACGTACCGGACGCCGCGGGCATACGTTCTTTATAGAGTGGCTGTCGACTTGTAAAATCATGATTGATCGGAATTGCAACAGCATTGTCATGAGCCACTATCTCGTCCCCGGCACTTTTGTCCGCCACCCGACCCAACCCGATTGGGGACTGGGCCAAGTTCAGTCGGTCGTCGGGAATCGCGTGACCGTGAATTTCGAAAACGCCGGGAAATTGTTGATCAACACCGACGCCGTGACCCTCTTGGAAGTCGGCGACGGACCGGAGGATCGTCGATCATGACAGACGAATCTCCGCTTTCATCCACTACCCGGTACGCGTTGGGTTGTGATACAATCTCTGAACTCCGAACCCTCCTCTAGTCTGATTCGCCGTAGCGCGCTCCGCGCGGGAAATTCAAAAATGAACGCTCGCCTTCCCACCTGGCGCGGATTGGCATTATTGCTCTGCTTGTCGTGGGCAACCAGCGCGCCGGCGCAAACCGACGTGCCGGTCGCCGATTTCGCGCTGCTCGCGGCTGCCGCACAGGGCCGAGCGGACCTCGTCGCCTTCGCTCTGGAGCGGGGCGCCGACATCGAAGCCCGCCGGCCGCCCGACGGTGTCTCGGCGCTCGTGTTGGCGGCGAAAAACGGCCATCGTCGGGTGATCGACCTGCTGCTGGCGCACCGAGCCGAGGTCGACGGGCGGGAAACCCGGTATGGCCATACCGCGCTCATGCTCGCGGCCCGGCACGGATGGCCCGATGTCATTGCCGCGCTGGCCGCCGCCGGGGCCGACATCGAGGCCCGTGACCGGAAACTCGGACTGACGCCCTTGATGCTCGCGGCCCGAAATTTGCGCCGCGGCGGTGCCGACCGCGCGGATCACCTTGGCGCCTTGGCGGAACTCCTGGCCCGGGGCGCCGACGTCAACGCCAGGGCCAGTGACGGCTGGACCGCGCTGATGGCCGCGGCAAAGCATGGCCAAACCGACATCGTTCTATTGCTGCTGGGCGCCGGCGCCAACGCGTCGATGCGAACCGATGACCAACGGTTCGCGCTTTTGCTGTCCGCCGAAGGCGGCCACGACGCCACGGTCCGCGCGCTAATTCGGGCCGACGCCAAGGTGACGGAACGTTCCGCCGATGGCGCGACGGCCCTGGATCGCGCGGCGGCGACCGGCAGTCTCGCCACCACCACGCTGATCCTCTATGCCGGCGCGGCCATCGATGCCCCGGGAAAGGACGGCAACACGTCGCTTATTCAGGCGGCCAAGGCAGGGCATGATGACATCGTCGAGTTTTTGATCAGAAGCGGCGCCAACGTCAATGTCCCCGGGACCAAGGATGGCAACACGGCGCTCATGGCGGCGGCAAATCGTGGGTTGACGAATATTGTCGAGCGCCTCATCGCCGCCGGCGCGGACGTGAATGCGGCGGCAAGGGACGGATGGACCGCGCTGCAGGCGGCGGACATGATCGGCAATCAAAAAATTCTGAGCCTCTTGCGGGAGGCTGGCGCCCGGCAATGAGCGCGCGGCATAGCCGCGGCGGAGCACGGCGGAGACCGCCATGCCTTGCGGCGGCGGCGCTTGTGGTCGCGGCCTTGGCCGGTTGCGCCAATGACAACGCCGGCCGCGCCATCCAGACTGCTTCCACAACCGCCGGCGACATCGAGCACGGCAGGCGATTGTTTCGCAAATGCGTCAGTTGCCACAGCTTGAGGAGAAGCGGCCCAAACAAGGTCGGCCCCCGGCTCCACGGTCTGTTCGGCCGGGTTTCGGGCAGCGTAAGCGACTACAAATTTTCACGGGCGCTGAAAAACGCGCAAATCATCTGGGACGAGGCGGCGCTCGACATGTACCTCGCGAATACCACGGCGATGGTGCCCGGGACCAAAATGTACGCTTACATGTCTCGGTACCGGGACCGCGCCGATCTCATCGCATTTCTTAAGAAAGCGACCGGGGAACCTTGAAATATATCGCGAATATCCCATCTGTCGATTTGCTATAGGTCATTGTTCCTGTTCGAGTTTCGTAGCACCCGCAAAGCTTTCCGGTGGGCCAAAAATCGATTACCATGCGTGTCTACGCAATAGAGGAATTCGTCAATGAAGGCATTTCTGAGCGCCTGCGCCGCCGCCATTTTGATCGCGGTTGTCGCTTGGCTGGTTCTCGACGCCGTTGGATCGAGCTCGGCCGAGACCTACACGGCGGACGGCACCCGCCTTTAGAACCTAATCCGCGTATTCGGCCTAAAGCAGATCCGGGCATTCGGTTGGGCGGTGGTGGGTATTCGGCTGAGAATTCGACGGCCAGTCGGATCGACAGGGAATGTTCGACGGTTTGGCGGGACGCCCGGAATTAACGCGGACCGATCTCCCGTCCACTGTCCACCTCCCATATCTTGATGACCTGATCGTACCCTCCGGAAAGGATACGGCGGCCGTCCGGCGTAAAGATCACGGACCAGACAGGGCGCTTGTGGCCGTGCATCGAGCGGATCTCCTCGCCCGTCGACAGATTCCACAGGCGCACGGTGCGGTCGCCGCCGCCGGAAACGGCGGTCTTGCCATCGGGCGAGATCGCGGCGGAGGTGACGAAACCCTCGTGTCCGGCGAGCGTCAGCAACTCCCGCCCGGTGGCGACGTCCCAAAGTTTGACGGTTTCGTCCGTGCTGGCGGACAGAACGCGTTTTCCGTCGGACGAAAACGAAACCGAATTGACGCTGCGCTCGTGTCCAGACCAAACATCGATCCGCTTGCCCGTGGCCGGGTCCCAAAGCCGGATCGTCGCGTCGTAGCCGCCCGAGATCAGCATGCGGCCATCGGGCGAAAACGCGACACTCATGATATTTGCCTTGTGGCCTTCGAGTGTATGCAAGAGCTTGCCGCTGCCGATGTCCCAGATCTTGATGGTCCGGTCCCAACTCGCGGACGCGGCGGTTTTGCCGTCGGGTGCGACCGCGATCGAGCTTATGCTGTTGACATGGCCTTCGTAGGTGCGAATGACCTCGCCGCTCTCGAGATTCCAGAGAATGAGGGTACGGTCCCAACTCCCCGAAAGCGCCTCTTTGCCACCATTCACGAAAGCTACCGTATTGACGCTGGCGACGTGCTCGTTGAGGGTTCGAATTTCGGACTGGCTGGCCAAATCCCACAGCTTGACGGTGTAGTCCCAACTCGCCGACAGCACCCGGTTTCCGTCCGGCGAGACGGCGACCGCGTTGACAATGGCGCCGTGCCCAGTCAGATCGGCGCCGACAGGCGTCACGAGCGTTCCGCAGACCACGGCGGCGGCCATCAGTTTCGGCAATTTCATGGAACGAATCCCGGCATAAGGCACACCATATTGGGAGCTGGCGCGGGATTTACAAAGAGTACGGCAGGCGCCACGCGGCCCGGCCGGCCCGCCGACGGCGGCATGTCGAAACCGGGCGGCTCAGCGCCATTGCACGCCACGGGGCGCGTCGGCCGGCTGGCGGTTGACGTCGCGGTCACCCCCATCGGACAGCTCATAGCCGCTGTTCTTGTGGCGAAAGACGCTCAACAGCTTTCCGCTGTCGGCGTCGACGACGAGCGTCGTGATCATGAGAGCGGCGTTGAAGTTACCGCCCCGGTTCATGACTTTCACGTAATAGACCGGCCGGCCGTCGAAGGTGCCGGACTCGATGAACTTGTCCAGCACGCGGACCGGATAGGCCTTTTCCAGTGCCCTCTTGACCTGAGGCTTGGTCATACGCGCCTCGGCCGGAATCACCGCCATGGCGGCCGCGAGCGAGACGCCGGCGGCAAGCAGCACGATCCTATTCATTCGTCATTCTCCACCTGCCCGGCCGAACCCGTTCACGGGTTCGATGCGCCGCCTTTCTCAATTTCCTCGAACCATACGCTGTGATGTTCCTTGGCCCAGTTCTTGTCGACCTGCCCGCTGCCCATGGCATCGAAAGCGCCGACCATGCCCAACGAGCCGATATAGATATGGGCGATGATGATGGCGATCATGACCAACGCGGCCACGGCGTGAATGACTTGCGCGTTCTGCATTCCGAATATGTCGGTGAAGGTGAAGGGGAATAGAAGCGAGACGCCGGTGACACTGATCACCACGCCACCGATCACCACGGTCCAAAAGATGAACTTCTGGCCGAAGTTGAACTTCCGCGCCGGCGGGTGCACGCCCTTGACGAACAGACCGCCCGCTTTCAGCACCCAATTCAGATCGTATTTGTCGACGATGTTGTCCTTGATCCACAGCACGAACGTCAACACCACGCCGAGCATGAAGGGAAACGCCAGATAGTTGTGCAAGAGCTTGCCGACGGCGGCGAGCGCCGCGAACCCGTCCTTGCCGATGACCGGAATCAGGACGAACTTTCCGTACATGATGCCGAGGCCGCTGAGCGCCAGGATTACGAAAGTGGCTGCGGTTAGCCAGTGCGTGAACCGCTCGATATCATTGAAGCGCTCGACCGTCTCGCCGGATAAGCCGTGCTCGACCGGGATGCGGCGGCGATAGGCGAAGAACAGCACCAATATCACCAGGACCGCCGCCAACATCCAGCCGCCGTAATTCTTCAGCGGCCCGTTGTTGATGTTGCGCCAGGTCTCGCCCTCGGACTGGACCATCAGACCGGCCTTCTTGTCGGGAATCGACACGTTGCCCCGAAGGCCCCGGCGAATACGGCGCCAGCTGTCCGAGTCGCTGGGTTGGCGCTGGATGATCACGGGCAGCCCAGCCGCGGCGTTGTCCGGGGGCCGCACGCTCGACCCACCGCTTTGAGCCGAGGCCGGATTGTCAAAGGTGAGAGAACCCACAAGACCGGCGGCGCCGGCAAACAAGATCAGCATGGCCAGCGACATCACGGCCGCCGCCCTGCGCAGGATTGACAGCATCTTCATCGAGCGTGTCTCCTATTGTCCCATTTTGTCGGCCCGCGCCCGGAGATTCCTGCGGACCTCTTCGCTAAGCGCGGTGTCCATCACCCCGCCATAGGTGCCCTTCTCGAAACGAAGTGGACGGCCCTGCTCTTCTTGCCTACAGGCGGAGAGCGCCATACCGCAAAAGATGATTGCGGCGAGAGATATTAACAATTTGTTAACCTGCATCGGTCCCGTCCCCGCATGGGTTTCTGGTGGGTATGGATTAATCATCGGGAAGGCGGATCGCCCATCCGAACACCGGGCGAACGCCGGCATAACCCGAATGTAGGCAAACGAGGGCGGCAGCGCCAGCCGCCACCCCCGAATATTTGCCCTTACGCGCCCCGAAGCGTCAGGAGCCCGCCTTCATCTGATAGGCGGTTCCCCAACCCCAGGCGCCCGAACCGAAGCCGCGGGCAACGACACGCTCCCGATAAATATCGGAAACCTTGTCGCTGTCGCCGCCAAGCAACGCCTTGGTCGAGCAGAACTCGGCGCAAAGCGGCAGCTTGCCTTCGGCCAAACGGTTGCGGCCGTACTTCTGGAACTCGGCCGACGAATGGTCCTCTTCCGGACCACCGGCGCAGAAAGTGCATTTGTCCATCTTGCCGCGACTGCCGAAATTGCCCACCTGCGGGTACTGAGGCGCCCCGAAGGGACAGGCAAAGAAGCAGTAGCCACAACCGATGCACAAATCCTTGGAATGCAGCACCACGCCGTCGTCGGTCTGGTAGAAGCAATCCACCGGACAGACCGCCAGGCAGGGCGGGTCGGAACAGTGCATACAGGCCACGGAGATCGACCGTTCACCCGGCTTGCCGTCATTGATCGTGACGACACGCCGGCGGTTGATGCCCCACGGCACTTCGTGCTCATTTTTACATGCGGTTACGCAAGCGTTGCATTCGATGCAACGCTCGGCGTCAACCAGGAACTTCATGCGTGCCATTTATCGACCTCCCTAAGCTTTCTCGATACGGCACAGGGACACTTTCGTCTCCTGCATCTGGGTGACCGAGTCGTAGCCATAGGTGAGAGCGGTATTCGCCGCCTCGCCCAAGACATACGGATCGGCTCCCGGCGGGTATTTAGCCCGCTGGTCCTCGCCCATCCAGACGCCGCCGAAGTGGAACGGCATGAAGGCGACGCCACGGCCGACGCGCTTTGTGACCATGGCCTTGACCTTCAGCCGCGCTTTGTTTTCCGGTCCGTGCAGCCAGACGGTGTCGCCGTCCCTGATGCCGGCGTTGTTGGCATCGAACGGATTCATCTCGACAAACATCTCCTGCTGCAGTTCCGCCAACCATGGGTTGGACCGCGACTCGCCGCCGCCGCCCTCGAACTCCACCAAGCGCCCCGAGGTGAGAATCGTCGGGAACTCCTTGGAGACATCCTTCTTCTGGATGCTCTCGTAGAGCGTGGGCAGACGGTAGTTCCGCGTATCCTTGTAGGTCGGATAATCCTTCACGAGATCCCGCCGTGGCGTGTACAGCGGCTCGCGATGGATCGGAACCGGATCCGGGAACGTCCAAACGACCGCGCGCGCCTTGGCGTTGCCGAACGGCGCGCAACCATGCTTGATGGCGACCCGCTGGATACCGCCCGAAAGGTCGGTCTTCCAGTTGGTCTTGTCGCCGGCAACGGCCTCGATCGCCGCACGCTCCTTGGCCGTGAGATCCTTATCCCAGCCAAGCGCCTTGAGGCGGGCCATATTGAACTCCGGATAGCCGTCCTTGATCTCCGAACCGACGGGATAGGAGCCCTCGGCCAGAAGATTGACACCCTTGCGTTCGACGCCGAAACGGGCCCTGAAGCACAGGCCGCCCTCGGCCACCGGCTTGGAGGTGTCGTAAAGGTTCGGCGTGCCCGGATGGCCCTTCTTGCCGCCAGGCAGTGCCATGTCGTGGGTACCCCAGCAAGGCCACGGCAAACCGTAGTACTCGCCGTCGACAGGGCCGCCGTTCGCTTGCAGCGTGACCTTGTCGAAGGTCATCTGGTTCGCCATATGGGCGCGCAGCCGTTCCGGCGACTGGCCGGTATAGCCGATCGTCCACATGCCCCTGTTGAACTCGCGGGTAATGTCCTCGATCAGAGGCTCGTTACCGTTCACCTTGATGTGCTTGAACATCTCCTTGGCGAAGCCAAGCTTCTTGGCGAAGCGGTACATGATCTCGTGATCGACCTTGGACTCCCACACCGGATCGATGACCTTGTCGCGCCACTGCAACGAACGGTTCGAAGCCGTGACCGAGCCGTATGTCTCGAACTGGGTGGCCGCCGGCAGCACATAGACGCCGTCCTTGCGGTCGTGCATCACCGCCGCCATGGTCGGATACGGGTCGATGATGACGAGAAGATCGAGCTTCTCCATCGCCTTCTTCATATCCGGCAGGCGGCTCTGCGAGTTCGGAGCGTGACCCCAGAACACCATGGCCTTCAAGTTGTCGGGCTGGTCGATGTTCTTCTTGTCCTCGAGGACGAGATCGAACCAGCGCGACACCGGCACGCCCTTGCTCTCCATCAGCTTCTTGGAGGCAAACCGGGCCTTGATCCAATCGTAGTCGGTGTCCCACACGCGCGCCCAGTGCTTCCACGAGCCGGTCTTGAGCCCGTAGTAGCCCGGAAGCGAATGCGACAGGATGCAGAAATCGGTCGCGCCCTGGACGTTGTCGTGGCCCCTGAAGATGTTGGTACCGCCGCCGCTGACGCCCATGTTGCCGAGCGCCAACTGCAGGATGCAGTAGCTCCGCGTATTGTTGTTGCCGGTTGTGTGCTGCGTGCCGCCCATGCACCAGACGACGGTGCCGGGACGGTTGTTGGCAAGCGTGCGGGCGACTCGGCGCAACTGCGAGCCGGGTACCCCGGTCACGCGCTCGGCCTCCTTCGGGTTCCACTTGGCCACTTCGGTCTTTATCTGGTCCATGCCGTAGACGCGCTGGCGGATGAACTCCTTGTCCTCCCAGCCGTTCTCGAACACGTGCCACAGAATGCCCCAGATCAACGCCACGTCGGTGCCGGGACGGAAGCGCACATATTCGTCGGCGTGCGCGGCCGTACGGGTGAACCGTGGGTCGCAGACGATCAGCGGAGCGTTGTTCTGCTCCTTCGCCTTGAGGATGTGCTGCACCGCGACCGGATGTGCCTCGGCCGGATTGCTGCCGATGAGGAACATCGCGCGCGATTTCTGGATGTCGTTGAAGCTGTTGGTCATCGCGCCATAGCCCCAGGTGTTCGCGACACCCGCGACCGTGGTCGAATGACAGATCCGCGCCTGGTGGTCGCCGTTGTTGCTTCCCCAGTAGGCGTAGAACTTGCGGAACAGATACGACTGCTCGTTGCTGAACTTCGCGGACCCGAGCCAATACACCGAATCGGGGCCCGAGCTCTTGCGAATCGCGAGCATCTTGTCGCCGATCTCGTTGATCGCCTGGTCCCAGCCGATCTTCTGCCACTTGCCGCCGGACAGCTTCATCGGATAGCGCAGGCGGCGCTCGCCGTGCGCGTGCTCGCGCACCGCCGCGCCCTTGGCGCAATGGGCGCCGAGATTGAAGGGACTGTCGAAACCGGGCTCCTGCCCGATCCATTTGCCGTTCTGAACCTCGGCAACAACCGCGCAACCGACGGAACAATGCGTACAGACGGAGAGTATCTTCTTTAATTCTCCCCCTGCCGCCGCGGCCTCGGCCTTCTTCACCATACCCAACGGCAGAGTCGACGCCGCGGCAATGCCGCCGGCCGTCAGCCCGGACCGTTTCAGGAAGGTACGGCGGTCAATCGCGCTACCGGTCAAACCAGCCAGCGCTTTTGACAAACGGGGGCCGTTCGCCACCCCATTCGTCTTTTTAGTAAGCATCGACCTCTCCTGACATCCTAGTTTTCACTACTTGGACAACTCGTAAACCTGCTTCACGTGGTCGGTCTCTCGATAGCCGGCGTCACGACGACGACCGGTCTTGACCTCGACCGCGGCATTGGCCGCGCCAGAAGTCACGCCAGCCACCGCGGCAGCGCCGGCACCGATACCCGCCAGCCGGAAGAACTCCCGGCGAGTTGCGGTACCTGTTTGCTTCTTTTCACTCATTAGCTCACCCTTTCATTGGCGAACGCACGTGACGGGATCGCACCTAGTGGGGCCCGCCTCCCCCGACGCTAGGCCGTCATCCGAAACCCTTCGGCCTCGATCTCCATGAACAATTTGCCGATGGTGCCCACCGGCATGTAGAAGGCCGCCGATTTCGCCGCCTCCAGATCCTCGAAAAACCTTGGCGCCCAGTTGCCGATATGGGCGTCGAAGAACTCGCGCTGAACCCTCAAATCGTCGGAGAGTCCGGCATGCGGGCCCAGATCGCCGGTGATCATGCCGGCCATCATCTCGCACAGCGCCGCGATGTGGTCCTCGGGCTCGGACACATGGTCGGCGCGGGCAATGCCCAGCTTGCGCATGTCGTCCGCCAGCTTGGCCGCGGGCCACTCGTTGAGAAATCCGGTGATATAATAAGATCCGTAAGGCAGCAGTTCGCTGCGCCCCACGCCGATGAAAAGCTCGAAAAATTCGTCGCTAGCGGCCTCGACCGTAAGCTTGCGCGCCGCCGCCGAAAGCGTACCCAGGGCCTGGCCGAATGGCGTCTCATCGGCCTCGAGCCCGCGGACGATTTCCATGAGATCGGCTGTCGGCGGCTCGGCGAACAGCCGCGCCAGCAAATGATAGGTATGCGCCCTTAGGGCATCCTCCTCGGTGACGCCCATGCGCCTGGTTGCTTCTGCTTGCAACGCGCCCCCCAACTGACCGCAACGCCGCCACTCTATGACCGGTGGCTTTGTACAGTCAGGTCAGCCCGATCAGGCCCTTGCGAAAGCCGCAAAAAACCTACGGAAATACCTGTTTACCATACAATTTCGATTACACGCCCAATTGCCCACAGAGTCAACACGCGTCGCCCTGAGTCGCGCCGGTTTCAAATCGTTTGCAGTCTATTTACAGGGAAACCATGAGATTTCGCGCATTTCAACTTTACGCGAGCGTAAAAATTTCGCTTGTCAGGCGATCTCGCCGTCGGCGTCATCGACTTCGTCGTCGATCGTGTCGGCGTCGTCCGCGCCGCCGCCCGGCTCGTCATCCACATCTTTCTCGGCGGTCTTATCTTCTTCGGATTCCGTCTCCTCGGTTTTCGTCTCTTCGGTTTCTTTCTCTTCGGTTTCTTTCTCTTCGGCGGCGGCATCGGCGTCACCTGCATCCGTAGGCTCCGCCGACGCGGTCTCCTCCTCTGGATCCCGCATGCCCTCGCCTGGCTTGAACAGGGTCGACACCTTTTGGGCGACAATGCCGATCATCGAATAATCCTCGTCGTAATCGTCGAGACCGTCCGGGATGATCGGCGTCAGGCGCCACAGCTTGCGCAGCGCCAGGCGCCGCAATTCCTCGGGCACGCCTTCCCGCATGAACTGGCTGAAATCCGATTCGCTGGTGAGGCTGTCGATGGTTGGCAGATCGGGCGGCGGCGGATCGGGCGATGGAGCCTGTTGCGCCGGCGCCGCGATGTCTCCGGCGGCCGGTGTCAGCGCCGCGACCTCGGCGGCGTCCCCGTCGCCATCCCGATCGGCCTCGCGAGCGGGCTCGTCCGCGACGCGGACCTCCTGCTTGCGCCGCGACCAGCGCGCCGCGAATCCTTCGCCGCGCTCAGACATCGCCGTATCCGCGCCGCGCGCTGCGGGCGCCAGGCGGCATCGATTCGCGCGTCGTCCCGTCGCCATGCCAGCGCTTGCGCGTGCGCTTCTTGAACGGCTCGTCGACATGATGGCGTTCGACAAAGGTGGCAACCCAGGCCCGGACGGCATCCGGCATTTCCACCGAGTCGACCTGATCCTCGCCGGTGTCCAGGTAATCCTGCGCCTCGTAAGGGCAAACCGTGACCAGCGCCGGCTCGATGTCGTGCTCGCCGGCCTCCTCGCCTTCGCGCAGGACGACGAAGACGACCGGCGGGTCGCAGGACAGATTGTAGCGGTAGCCCTCGGTTTCCTTGGGGAACAATTCGAGCGGCAAGGTCGCGATGTGGAAGTGGGTCCAATCGTCCCCCTCCCTGAGCGTCGACCAGTCGTCGATCTCGGGCGCGCCCGGAATCACGGCCACCGCCCGCCAGCTGAACTCGGCCCAGCGGCTCTGACTCTTGCGCCGTTCGACCACGATGCCGAGCGGCAGGCTCTCGTAATCCCGCACGCAATCCTCCCGGACTCCGCCCCTGAAGCTCCGACCCGATCCGGGCCCGGGGCGCCATGCCATGGGGTCAATCTAGCCCGCCCGCGCATGAAAGGAAATCCCGCGGCGGGTGTCCTCGGGCTCTCAACCCGCTTTTTCCGCCCCCGTCCGCCGCAGAAACCGTTCGGCCTCGGCGATATCCCCGGGCCGGTTGGTATTGAAAAAGGGGTCCACCGGACCCTCCGGCCCGTCGATCAGCGGAAACTCGATTTCCGCCACCCGGTAGCGCGCGGTCCAGGCGTCGATCTTGCGGATACCCTCTTCGATCATGGCGCCACGCAACGCGTCGGTGAGCGTCAACGGCCACAGGCCGAACACCGGATGGGTGCGCCCGGCCGAGACCGCGCAGGCCATATCGGCGCCCGCCGCCGCGACGCCATCGCGCATGCGCGCCACCAGATCGAGCGGCAGGAACGGCCCGTCGGTCGCGAAGCTTGCCACCCAGGCGCTTCCGGGCGCATGGACCACGGCCCACTCCAGGCCGGTGAGGATGCCGGCCAGCGGGCCGGCGAACCCTTCGATCACGTCGGCCGCCACCGGCAGTTCGTAGTCGTCGAACCGCGCCGGGTCGCCGTTGGCGTTCAGAACCAGTGCCGAAACCTGGGGCCGGGCACGAGAAATGACGCGCGAGAGAATGGTCTTGCCGTCCAGTTCGCGCAGGCACTTGTCGCCGCCGCCCATGCGCGTGGCTTGCCCACCGGCCAGAAGCACGCCCGCGACATCATCGGTCATGGTAGACACATAAGTCCGCTGCCTCGGGAGTCCATGGAGACTATAGGGTGAAAGATCGACTGTCCCGATCGCACCGCGCGGCCCGCCAGCAACACCGAGTATCCTAAACCGCGCCCTCCGCCACGCCCGCCTTGCGCTGCACGGCGGCCGGTTCGTCGCCCACCTTTTCCGGATCGGCGTCGTAGACGATGCGCTGCTCGCCGGCGAGCGCAACGAAGCGTTTGCCGCGCGCGCGCCCGACGAGCGTGAGGTTCGCCTGCCGCGCGAGTTCGACGCCCCAGGCGGTGAAACCCGAGCGCGAGATCAGGATCGGGATACCCATTTGCACGGTCTTGATCACCATCTCGCTGGTGAGCCGCCCGGTGGTGTAGAAAATCTTGCGTTCGGGTCCGAGGCCGTTGAGGAACATGTAGCCGGCGATCTTGTCGATGGCGTTGTGGCGGCCGACGTCCTCCAAATAGACCAGCGGCCGATCGTCCTCGCACAGGACGCAGCCGTGGATGGCGCCGGCCTTGAGATAAAGCGACGGCGCGGTGTTGATCTTTTTTGCCAGCGAATAGATCCACGAGGTTTTCAGGACCGCGTCCTTGGGCAGCGCCACGTCCTCGAATTTGTCCATCAGGTCGCCGAACACCGTGCCCTGGGCGCAACCCGAGGTGCGGACCTTTTTTTTCAGCTTCTCTTCGTAATCGGTCTCGCGCTTGGTGCGGACCACCACCAGCTCCAGCTCTTCGTCATAGTCGATGCCGGTGATCTCGTCGTCCTGGCGAAGCATGTTCTGGTTCAGGAGAAAACCCACGGCCAGATAGTCGGGATAATCCCCGACCGTCATCATGGTGACGATTTCCTGGCCATTCAGGAACAGCGTCAGGGGCCGCTCGACCACGACCGAGGTCTCGATCGGCCTGCCCTCCTGATCAACGCCGGTGACCCGGCTGGTAAGCCGTGGGTCGGCCGGATTCGGACGGACGATAAACTCGCTCATGGCGCCAATATGCCCCGCGAGTAGGAGCAGGACAAGCGCCGCCGCGGCCGAACGGCGAGCGCCACGGGCGGCCTAGAACCCCGTGCCCTCCTTGCCCGCCCGGCGCCATTCTCCGGCTAATTCGAAAAAATATACACATTTCACAGAAAATCGTACAATATCACGTAATCATAACGTGACTTCGAGGCCGACTCCGCATGAGCGAAATCGCCGCCGCCTTCATCCAGGCCTTTCAGCTGATCGTTTCCCTCGACGCCGATCTGGTCGAGATCATCGGCCTGTCGCTGCGGGTGAGCCTGATCGCGGTCGCTTTCGCGGCGATCATTGGCCTGCCGCTTGGCGCCGCCCTGGCGCTCTATCAGTTCCCGGGCAGGAAAGTATTGGTGGTCGGCCTGAACGCGCTGATGGGCCTGCCGCCGGTGGTGGTCGGATTGTTCGTGTACCTCGTGCTCTCGCGCAGCGGGCCGCTGGGGGCGCTCGACCTGTTGTTCACGCCATCGGCGATGATGGTTGCCCAATGCGTATTGATCACGCCGATCGTGGCGGCGCTGGCCCGCCAGGTGATCGAGGATCTGTGGCGCGAGTACCGCGAACAGATTTCCTCCCTCGGCTCGGGGCCCGGTCGCGCCATCTGGACGCTGCTGTGGGACGGGCGCTATTCGCTCTTGACGGCGGTGCTCGCGGGCTTCGGACGGGCCACGGCGGAGGTCGGCGCGGTGATGATCGTCGGCGGCAACATCGCCCACCTGACCCGCGTCATGACCACCTCCATCGCGCTCGAGACCGGCAAGGGCAATCTCGATCTGGCGCTCGGCCTGGGCATCGTGCTGATGCTGCTGGCGCTGGGCGTCAACGCGGCGGCCTATCTCGTGCGCGACGCCGCCGAACGGGCCCAGGCGTGAGCGGGGCGGCGATGCACGGCACCCCGACCATCCTGCCGCTCAGCCTCGATCGCGTCGGCTTCGAAGTCGCCGGCCGGAATCTGATCGACGCCATCACCGCCGAATTCACCCCCAGCGAGCGCACCGTCATCCTGGGGCCGAACGGCGCCGGAAAAAGCCTGCTGCTACGGCTTTGCCACGGATTGATCCAGCCCACCTCCGGGCGGGTGCGATGGAACGGCGCCGAATTCGAGCGGCCCGATCTGCGTCAGGCGATGGTCTTTCAGCGCCCGGTGATGCTGCGCCGTTCGGCCGCCGCGAACGTCGATTACGCGCTGGCGTTGCGCAAAATTCCGCGGCGCGAGCGCCGGGCCCGGGTGGCCGAAGCGTTGGAACAGACCGGCCTGACGCTGTTGGCCGACCGGCCGGCGCGGGTCCTTTCCGGCGGCGAACAGCAACGCCTGGCGCTGGCGCGAGCCTGGGCGCTGCGGCCCGAGGTGTTGTTCCTCGACGAACCGACAGCCAATCTCGACCCGGCGGCAAGCCGGGCGGTCGAACGCATCATCGACGTGTTTCACCAATCCGGCGCCAAGATCATCATGACCACCCACGACCTCGGACAGGCGCGGCGGCTCGCCGACGAGGTGCTGTTCCTGCACCGCGGCAAGCTGATCGAACGCACCGAGGCCGGCGTCTTTTTCGAACAGCCGCGCACGGAAGAGGCCGACGCCTTCATGCGCGGCGAACTGCATTGGTAGAGGCGGAACAGGCCAATGAGCGGGAAAAATTCGACTAATTCGGTCCGAGCCGGACTTTTTGCCGCTTCCGCCCTCCTCCTCGCGTTCCTGTCGACGACGGCGCCAGCGGCGGAAACCGTAGCGCGGTCGATCAAACTGGCCTCGACCACCTCGACCGACAATTCGGGCCTGTTCGGCCATTTGTTGCCGATCTTCGAATCCGCGTCCGGAATAAGAGTCCACGTGATCGCGGTGGGTACCGGCCAGGCTTTGCGGCTGGCGCGCAATGGCGATGCCGACATATTGCTGGTCCACCATACGCCGTCGGAGAAACGCTTCGTCGCCGAGGGCTTCGGCGTCGAGCGGTTCGACGTTATGTACAACGACTTCGTAATTGTCGGTCCGGCCGCCGATCCGGCGCGCCTGCGGGGCCTGACCGACGCGCCGGCCGCCCTGAAGCGCATCGCCAGGACCAGGGCGTTGTTCGCCTCGCGCGGCGACGACAGCGGCACCCACAAGGCCGAGGTAGGGCTTTGGCGCGCGGCCGGCATCGATGCCGCCGCGGCCAGCGGCGACTGGTACCGCGAAACGGGCTCGGGCATGGGAGCGACCCTGAACACGGCGGCCGGGCTCGGGGCCTATGCGCTGACCGACCGGGCCACCTGGATCGGCTTCAAGAACAAGGGCGGCCTCGCCATTCTCGTCGAAGGCGACAAGCACATGTTCAACCAGTACGGAATCATTCGCGTCAACCCGGCGCGCCATCCCCACGTCAAGGCGCGGGAAGGACAGGCGTTCATCGACTGGCTGATCTCGCCCGCCGGTCAAAAAGCGATCGCCGCCTATCGTCTCGAAGGCCAGCAGCTCTTCTTTCCCAACGCGCGCGGTTCCGGATCGTAGCGTCCGGCTCCCGAAATCGTGCTAGCATCGAGACGAGGGAGCGCACCGAGGGAGCGCACTGTATGACTATGCGCCGTCTGTTTGCCGGGGCGTTGGCCGCCCTGTCGTTAAGTCTTGCCTCGGCCGGCCCGGTGGCCGGGCCGGCAGCGGCGGAGAGCGGGAGGCTGACGCTCGCCACCACCACGACTACCGAAAATTCCGGCCTGATGGCGCACCTGTTGCCGATATTCGAGGCGAGCACCGGCATCAGGGTGCGGGTCGTCGTACGCGGCACGGGCCAGGTCCTGCGCACCGCGCGCGACGGCGACGTCGATGCCTTCATCGCCCACGACAAGGCGGCCGAGTTGGCCTTCGTCGGCGCCGGCTTCGGCGTCGAGCGCCGGGACATCATGTATAACGACTTCGTTCTCGTTGGCCCGACGGACGATCCCGCCGGCATCCGTGGTTTCGGCGACGCGGCGCGGGCCTTGAAGCGGATCGCCGCGACGCGCTCCCATTTCGTTTCGCGCGGCGACGACAGCGGCACGCACCGGGCCGAGCGGCGGCTGTGGCGGGCGGTGGCGACCGATCCGGTCGCCGCGTCGGGAACCTGGTACCTCGAGGCCGGCGCCGGCATGGGTACGACACTTAATATCGCCGCCGGCAAAGGCGCCTATACCTTGACCGACCGGGGCACCTGGCTGGCCTTCCGCAACCGCCGCGGCCTGGAAGTCCTGGTGCAAGGCGACAAACGTCTCGTTAACCAATACGGCATTACGCTGGTCAATCCCGCGCGCCATCCCCACGTGAGAGCAAGGGAGGGCCGCGCCTTGATCGCGTGGCTCTCCTCGGACGAGGGGCGGCGCGCCATCGCCGACTACAAGATCGACGGGCGGCAACTATTCTTTCCGAACGAGACGACGCCCGGGTCCTGAAGCCGGTCTAGAGCCGACCCCTTGGGGGGCACGAGCGGCATGCAAAGCTTCGCGTACCGAGAACGAAGACGGCCGGAATTTCTTCACGGCGCCGTATGGGCGCTGGCGGCGGCGTTGCTTCTGAGCTCGCCGGCCCTGGCCGAACGCAAGAAAGCCGCGCCGGCGGCGGACGTGGGCAAGACTCTGACCCTGGTTGTCACGAGCTCGCTCCAGGAGTCCGGATTTCTGCAATATATTCGTCCGCTGTTCGAGAAACAGCACGGCATCGCCGTCACCATCATCGCCGGGAGCGCCGGCGAGGCCCTCGGCCGCGCGCAACGGGGCAAGGCCGACGCCGTGCTGGTTGACGATTTCGAGGGGGAGCAGCGCATCGTGGCCGCCGGTCACGGAGCCACGCGTAGCGACGTCATGTACGACGATCTGGTGATCGTCGGTCCGGCGGACGACCCCGCCGGCATCCGCGGCTTGGCCAGCGTGATCGAGGCCTTGAAATTGATCGCCACCGCCGAAGCGCCGTTCCTGTCGCGCGGCGACGACAGCGGCGTCGATCGGGCCGAACGGCGGTTCTGGGACGAGGCCGGCATCGCCACCGGCAACGACGCCAGCGGCTGGTACAAGATAACCGGCGCCGACATGCGCACGGTGCTCGGACTGGCGGCGGCCCAGGATGCCTACACCGTCACCGACCGGGCATCGTGGCTCGCCTTCAAGGCCCGGCGCGGGCTGGGCGTCGTGGTCGAGGGCGACCCCCGCCTCATCCATCAGTTCGGAATCATCCCGATCAACCCGAAAAAACACGCCGGCATCAAGGCCGAAGCCGCCGTCAAATTCGTCGAATGGCTTGGCTCGGATGCCGCGCAAAAAGCGATCGCCACGTTCACGATCAGCGGCGAGGCCCCCTACACACCCAATTTCGGTCAGCGGCCAAGCGCCGATTCCGACAGCAATAACGCGCCCGAAAAGTCCGCCAAGAAGAAGCGTCGCTGAACCTTCCCCGCGCGCGCCGCCGGGGTGCTACCCGTTGTACACGACCCGGCCGAGCCCGCCGACCTCATAGCCTCCCATCTCGCGCGCCCGGGCGGCGAATTCCTCGCCGCGCGCGAAGGCCAAAAGCCGCTGGAACGGCGGCTCGAAATAGTCCCGCCGGGCGAGCACCAGATCGTAGCGTTCCTCGTGCAGGGGCACGAAACCCAGGCGGTGCTGGCGCGCCACGGCCTCGATGGCCAGCCCGGAATCCGCCTTACCTTCGACGATTGCGACCGCGAGATCGGTTTCGCTGCGGGCCGGCTGCGCCAGAAGGTCGAAATCCTCGGGCCCAAGCCCGGCCCTGCCGGCCAGATGCAGGAACAGAATCTGGCTTCCCGCCGCTTCCTGCCGCGGCACGATGCGCGCCTTTTCCTTCGCCAAATCGGCCATGCTGGAAAGGCCCAGGGGATTGTCGGGCGCCACCACCAAACCCTGGCGCCGGCGCGCCCATTCGATCATCACCAGCGGCCGGCCGGCGAGCGCCCGCGCCACTGCCGGCACGTTATAGTCGCCGCTCTCGTCGTCCAGCACGTGCAGCCCGGCGACCATCGCCTCGCCCGCCGCCAGGCGGCTCAGCCCGTCGAGGCTGCCGCCGGGCAACAGGGCCAGGTCCGAGCGCGATTCGCGCAGCGCCCAATCGAGCAGCGGATCGTGGCTGCCGGCCACCACCGGCGGCGGCTTGGCCTCGGCAATATTGCCGGAAAGCCCGGCCGGCAGCTCGGTACCGCGGGCCAGCCACTGATCCACCAGGCGCCGCGGAAAAAGCCATTTTCCGGTCACGCGCGAGCACGGGATTTGGCCCTCGCGCACCAGTTCGTAGACCTTGCGCTCCTTCACCCGGAGGTATTCCGCGACCTCGCGCGTGGTCATCAGCTCCGGCACGAATTTCCCTCCTTCATCGTGGCCGCGCGCAGTATAGCGGCACCCAAGCGCGAAAGCCCCCAGCAACTTTGGTGTCGTAAAAATCCGTCCCCCTGTCTATAAAGCTGGTTAATCGTGGAGCGCGATACCACGAGCCGAATGTACGATCGGGGGGCAGGCGCGGCCGATGGAAATCAACGGCAGGACGGTACTCGTCTGCAACTGCGAGCAGACGATGGCGATCGACGGCGGGGCGCTGGGCAAGGCCTGCGGCGCCGGTGATGCCGACGTGGATAGCCAGCTCTGCCGCGCCCAGCTTGGAGACTTCCAGCGCGCGATCGTCGGCGACAAACCCGTGCTGGTGGCCTGCACCCAGGAGGCTCCTCTGTTCGAGGAAGTGCGCGCCGACAGCAATCCGGGCGCCGAAGTCGCCTACACCAATATTCGCGAGCGCGCCGGCTGGTCGGACGAAGGCAAGCAGGCGCTGCCCAAGATGGCGGCGCTGATCGCCGAAGCCACGCTGGAGATTCCGCCGACCACCTCGATCACCTTGACATCCGAGGGATCGACGCTGGTGTACGGCACCGACGACCGCGCCATCGACGCCGCGCGGCAGCTCGCCGGCCGGCTCGACGTTACCGTGCTGATTACCGGGGCGGGCGAAGTCGCCGCGCTCCCGATCAACGACGTGCCGGTGTTCCGGGGCACGGTCAAGGCGGCAAGGGGACATTTCGGCGCCTTCGAGTTGGTGGTCGACGATTACGCGGCGACCAGTCCTTCCTCGCGCGGCGTTCTGGCGTTCGAGGCGGGGCGCGACGGCGCGTCGTCGAAATGCGATCTGATCCTCGACCTGACCGGCGGCGCGCCGCTGTTCCCGGCGCACGAGAAGCGCGACGGCTATTTCCGGCCCGACCCGGGCAACCCGGCCGCCGTGCAAAAGACGCTGTTCGAGATGGTCGACATGGTCGGCGAGTTCGAGAAGCCGCGCTACGTTAGATTCGACGAGGATATCTGTGCCCATTCGCGGGCCCGCATCGTCGGCTGCTCGCGCTGCCTCGACGTCTGTCCGGCCTCGGCCATCGAACCGGCGGGCGATTATGTCGCGATCGACCCGCATATCTGCGCCGGCTGCGGCGGCTGCGCCAGCGTCTGTCCGACGGGCGCGGCGAGCTATGCCATGCCGGGTAGCGAGGCGCTGTCGCAGCGGTTGCGGACGCTGCTTGCCGCCTACCGCGAGGCCGGCGGCGCCATGCCGGTGCTGCTGTTGCACGACCCGCGTCACGGCGACGAGCTGATCGCCGCCATGGCGCGCCATGGAAGGGGCCTGCCGGCCCGCGTGATCCCCTTCGCGGTCAACGAAATAACGCAGGTCGGCATCGATTTCTTCGCCGCCACCTTGGCCTACGGCGCCGGCGCGGTGCGGGTATTGACCGGCCCCGGCAACCGGGGCGAGCTCGACGGCCTGTCCAGCCAGATCGAACTCGCCGAGGCGGTCATGGCCGGCCTTGGATACGGCGCGGGGCGGGTGGCGCTGATCGACGAGCACGACCCCGACGCGGTCGAGGCGGCGCTCTATGGCCTTGCCCCCGCCGAGCCGCCCGAGCCCGGCGCGTTTCTGCCGATGGGCGGCAAGCGCACGCTGACCATGCTGGGGCTCAGGCACCTGCACCAGCACGCGCCATCGCCGGTCGAAATCCTGGAGCTGCCGGCCGGCGCGCCCTTCGGCGGCATCGAGATCGACACCAAGGGCTGCACGCTCTGCATGTCGTGCGTCGGCGCCTGCCCGACCGGGGCGTTGCTCGACAACCCCGACGCGCCGCAAGTCTCGTTCAACGAGGACGCCTGCATCCAGTGCGGGCTGTGCCGCGCGACCTGCCCGGAAAGCGTGATGACGCTGATCCCGCGCCTCAACTTCAGCGAGGCGGCGCGCGGCGCCATCGTGCTCAACGAGGAAGTGCCCTTCGAGTGCGTGCGCTGCGGCAAGCCGTTCGCCACCAAGGGCTCGATCGAAAAGGTGGTCGAGCAGTTGAAGAGCCACCCGATGTTCTCGGACGAGGCCGCGCTCAACCGCATCCGCATGTGCGAGGAATGCCGCGTGATCGACCAGTACGAGGCCGGTGGCGATCCCATGCAGGGGGGCGAGCGGCCCCGCACGCGGACCACCGACGATTATCTTGAAGAGGAAGCCGCCGAACGGGAAGCCGCGCTCCAGGCCGAACGGCAAAAGCTGCGCGAGCAGGCCAAAGCCGCAGCCAATGGGGCCGGCGAAGATCCGGAGAACTAGGGCACTACCCGAGAAATCCCCGGCGCTCGTTCCCGAGCAGCGAATCGGGG
>CBDVDY010000004.1:0-31715 GCA_965372875.1 uncultured Alphaproteobacteria bacterium
GGCCGCGCAAAACGGCGGATTTAGCTGATCGGCCAACCCGCACGGGGTGCAAGACGGGAAACGGGGCCGCAAGGCCCCGTTTCTTTTTTCACACATTCCAAAAGCGTCCCGCCACGAAGACCCGGCTTATACCAGACAACGATGAGCTTGCCTCATCGCTGTCTGACAAGCGCGACCGCGCGCCCGAGCTGATGCGAGGCAGCCAAGGGAGCGGACGCGACCGCCCGGCGCTTGAGGGAATAACAATCGGTCATTCTTATGACCGGTTGGCATAAATCAGCCGCCCTTCGTTGTCTCCGCCTTGCGCTGGCCGCCGCCAAGCAGCTCGCGCCGCAGGTTGAGGTTCAGCAGCATCGGCACCGCCAGGCAGACCGAGGAATAGGTGCCGATAACCACGCCCCAGATCATGGCGAAGCTGAAATCGCGAATCACCTGGCCGCCGAAGAAGAACAGCGCCAACAGCGCCAGCAAAGTGGTCACGCTGGTCATTATCGTGCGCGACAGGGTCTCGTTGATGCTCTGGTCGAACAACTCGGTCAGCGGCAGCTTCTTGTACTTGCGCAGATTCTCGCGCACGCGGTCGAACACCACCACGGTATCGTTGATCGAGTAGCCGGCAATCGTCAGGATCGCGGCCAGCGTCGACAGGTTGAATTCCATCTGCAGCACGGAAAACAGGCCGATGGTCAGGATCACGTCGTGCGCCAGCGCCACCACCGCGGCGACGCTGAACTGCCATTCGAAGCGGAACCAGATGTAGATCAGCATCGCCGCCATCGCCAAAATCACCGCGATGGCGCCGTCGCGGCGCAACTCCCCTCCTACCTTGGGGCCGACGAACTCGGTACGGCGGTATTCGACGCCCGGACCGAGCGCCGCCTTGATTGCCTCGATCGCGCGAAGCTTCGCCTTTTCGTCGTCCCCCTGCTTTCGCACCCTGATCAGCACGTCCGTGGGCTCGCCGAACTCCTGCAACGAAACCTCGCCGAGCCCGATGCCGGAGAGCGTCCGACGCATGGCCGAGATGTCGGCCGGAGCCTCGGTGCGCACCTCGATCATGATGCCGCCCTGGAAATCGATGCCGAAATTAAGGCCGCGGGAGAGATAGGATACGATGGCAATTGCGACCAGCAGCATCGACACGGCCAAAAACAGCTTGCGCTTGCCGATAAATCCGAATTTGGTGCCGGGTCTGACCAATTGCAGATGCATGATCTTAGATCCCCAGTGCCTGCGGGCGCTTGCGCCGGAGCCAGGTGACCAGCAAAAGACGGGTCACCATGATCGCGGTGAACATCGAGGTGGCGATTCCGATCGACAGCGTCACCGCGAAACCGCGAATCGGTCCCGATCCGAAAATGAACAGCAGCGACGCCGCGATAAAGGTGGTGATGTTGGAATCGATGATCGTCGTCAGCGCCCGGCGGTAGCCCGCGTCGACGGCGCTGATCGGCGTGCGCCCGGCGCGCACTTCCTCGCGGATGCGCTCGAAGATCAGCACGTTGGCGTCGACCGCCATGCCGATGGTGAGCACGATGCCGGCGATGCCGGGAAGCGTGAGCGTCGCCTGCAGCAGCGACAACGCGCCAGCCAAAATAATAAGATTCGCCGCCAGTGCCACATCGGCCATGGCGCCGAAGCGGCCATAGGTGACGAACATGAAGACAATCACGAAGATCAGGCCGAGGACGCTCGCCAATTTGCCGGCCGAGATCGAATCGGCGCCGAGGCCCGGCCCGACGGTGCGTTCCTCGAGCACCGTGAGAGGTGCCGGAAGCGCGCCGGCGCGCAGCAGCAGCGACAAATCCTGCGCGCTTTGCACCGTGAAGCTGCCCGAGATGATAGCGCTGCCGCCGGGGATGGGCTCGTTGATCACCGGCGCGCTGATCACCTTTCCATCGAGGACGATGGCAAATCGCCTTTTCACGTTGGCGCGGGTGGCTTGCGCGAAACGCCGCGCGCCCACGCTGTCGAAACGGATCGAGACCACCGGTTGGCCATCCTGAAAGGTCGCTTGCGCGTCCACCAGGTTCTCGCCGCTCACCATCACCCGTTTCTTGATCAGGATGCGCCCGCCGCCCCCGCGCTCCTCCTCCAGCCATTGCGAGCCCGGCGGCGGCCGGTCGCGGGGCGCGGCCATGCCTTTTTCGTCGACCAGACGGAAGTTCATCTTCGCGGTCTTGCCCAGCAGCCGTTTGATGCGTTCCGGGTCGTCGATGCCGGGAAGCTGCACGACGATACGGTCAACCCCCTGGCGCTGGATCGTCGGCTCCCTTGTGCCGGTCTCGTCGATGCGCCGGCGCACCACCTCGATCGATTGTTCGACGGCGGCGTTGCGGCGCTCGATCATCGCCTGCTCGGTGAGGGCGAGGCTGAAACGCCCGCCGCTGAAATCCAGATCCATGCCGGGGCCTTGCGCGCCGAACAGCCCGCCGGTGCCGCTGACGCTGCCGATCACCTTGCGCATGACGTCTCGCGCCGCGTCCTCATCGGCCGGGTCGCGCAACCGGAAGACCACGCTCTCACCCTCTATGCCAAGGTCCTGAAAGCGGATGCGCGCCTTGCGCATTTCGACGCGCACCGAATCGACCACGGATTCGAGATGCTCGGCGATCACCGCGCCGACCTGGACCTCGAGCAGCAGGTGCGATCCGCCCTGCAGGTCGAGCCCAAGATTGATCTGCTTGTGAGGCAGCCATGTCGGCAGGCTCTCGGCCGCATCGCGCGACGCCAGATTCGGCACCGCGAAGGCCAAACCGAGCACGCAAATTCCGAGGATCAGAATGATCTGCCAGCGGGAGAAATGGACCATGAGAGTAAAGCCGCTCTTGCCTTGGTCCTATTTCTTGCGGCCCATCAGGAGGTCCAACAGGCCCCCGCCGCCGCCGGCCGCGCCGCCGCCTGGTTTGGAGTCCGCCTCGCCGCCCGCCGCCGGCTCGGTCTTGCGCAGAACCTCGCTGATGGTGGCGCGGGCGACCTTGACTTTCACGCCCTCGGCGATCTCGACGACGAGTTCGGAATCGCTGGGCACCTTGGAAACCGTGCCGATGATGCCGCCGGCGGTGACCACCCGGTCGCCACGGCGCAGGTTGGCGACCATCTGCTTGTGATCCTTCTGGCGCTTCTGCTGGGGCCGGATCAGCAGGAAATAGAAAACCACGGCGATCAGGACGAAGGGCATCAGGCCCTCGATCCCGCCCAGCCCCCCGACGCCGCCGCCGGTTTGCGCCAAAGCTGGCGAAATGAACATGGAACTCTCCTCCTCTGATTCAGCCGGGTCTGATTTAGCGGGTCTCTTTGGGCGGATCGGCCGGGCTAGAGTGCCCCGCACCATACTTGCATCCCTGGTGAAGCGCAAACGGCTTGAAGTGGCTGTTTTATCGGCGGATTCCAGCCCCGCCTGGGCGATTTGACCGGACCACCCGGTATGTTAGGTTCTCGCCGGACGCCCCTCCTATGACGGAACGGCCCTGTGCGGACGGGAAGATGAGCGACAAAGGCTTGCATGATTTGTTGCGCCGCATTGCCGGCGCGCTCGAGCGCCTGGCGCCGGCCGCCGCCGACGGCGCCTCGATCGAGGTTGGCGAGGCGTTCGTCTGGCATGCCGAGGGCGGCCGTCTCGTGGCCGTGCGCGAGGTCAACCGCCTGGACCTCTCGCTGCTGCTCGGCATCGAGCGCCAGCGCGACGTGCTGCTCGAGAACACGCGGCGCTTCGCCAAGGGACTGCCCGCCAACAACGCGCTGCTGTGGGGGGCGCGCGGCATGGGTAAAAGCTCGCTGGTCAAATCCGTGCACGCCGCCGTCAACCACGAGGTGGATGGTACGCTGGCGCTGGTCGAAATCCACCGCGAGGATATCCCTTCCCTGCCCCAGCTTCTGACCGTGCTGCGCGGCACCGAGCGCCGCACGATCGTGTTCTGCGACGATTTGTCGTTCGATACCGCGGACACCAGCTACAAATCGCTGAAGGCGCTGCTGGAGGGCGGGATCGAGGGCCGGCCCGCCAACGTCATTTTCTTCGCCACCTCGAACCGGCGGCACATGATGCCGCGCGACATGATCGAGAACGAGCGCTCGACCGCGATCAGCCCGGCCGAGGCGGTCGAGGAAAAGGTCTCGCTGTCGGACCGGTTCGGATTGTGGCTCGGCTTCCATGCCTGCGACCAGGACACTTATTTCGCCATCGTCGAGGGATACGCCGCCAGGTTCGGCCTCGATGCGCCGGTCGAGCAATTGCGGGCCGAGGCGAACGAATGGTCGATCTCGCGCGGCGCTCGCTCGGGCCGCGTGGCCTGGCAGTACATTCAGGATCTGGCCGGCCGGATGGGCAGGAATTTGGACTGAAGGTCGGCGCGGTTATTCCGGCTTGGCCAAAAAAGACAACCCGCGCGGATTGCGCCGCACGGGTTGTTGTCCTAAAGGCGCCCGGCCGGATCGATCCGGGCGGTTAGCGCATTTTCCGAGATCTATTTGCCGCGGCCGAGGCTCTTGCCCGAGCCGCCGCCCTTGCCGCCGCCGCTCGCCGCCGCGGCGCTGGCGCCGGCCGTCGCGCCGCCGCCCGCCGTAACGATGCCGCGGCCGACACTTCGGCCGCTCCGGCTCGCGCTGCCGATGTGGTGCTTGCCGCCGGCGCTGGACGCCTTGGCGTGGCTGGAGCCCTTGCCGCCGGCGCTGCTCGAACGGCCCGATCCTTTGGTCGCCGTGATCTCCGACGAACCGACCGTGGCCGCGGCCGTCTGGTTCAGGTGGTGCTTGCCGCTGACCAATTGGCCGAGATTCCTGGCGTTGGTCAGGCCGTCGGTTTTCATCTGCCTGAAGATTTCGCCCCAGCCCCGGCCGTCCTGCTTGGCCGTGGCGATCTGGTCGAGCGACCAGGCTTGATTGCCTTCCGCGCCGATCGACTGGTTATCGAACAGCGAATCGGCGATCTTCCGGCCGCCGGGCGAGAGCTCCTTGTAGGCGCCGACCTTGACTTCCGGCCCATCGGCGGGGCCGTCGGCGGAGGAACCGGAATCGCCGCCGGAAGCGGCCGAGGTAAACGCGTCGCCATCGCCGCCATCGCCGGCTGTGGACTTCTTGATATTATTCGCCAGCCCACCGTCCTCGGCGCCGAGCGAACCGTTGCCTTCGCGATTATGCCCGCTTATCAGCTGGCCGAGATTCCTGGCGTCGGTCGCGCCGTCTTCCTTCATCTGTTTGAATATCTGGCCCCAACCCTGACCGTCCTGCTTGGCCTGGAGGATGTCCTCCATCGACCAGGCCGTAGCGGTTTTGCCGTCGCTCGGGGGATCGGCCGTCTCGCCCGACTGCCCGTCGAACAGCGCGGTCGCGATCTTGAGGTTGCCCGACGACACGTCCTCGATGCTCGTGTCCGACAGTTCCGTGCCGCTGTCGTCGGCCGGCGACGATTCCGCGAAAGCGGCGCCCGTGCCCAGTAGCAGCGCGGCGAATGCATAGCTCAATATCCGGACCATGCCGATCAATCCTTCCCTTGTTTATCGTGCTCGATCGCGCGCTTGACGCGCGTCTAATTAGGAACCGTCAAGTGCGTCGGCGGTCTGTTGGATGATCTCGGTTGCCGTGGCGCTGTCCTTGAAGAAAATGCCGCCCTTGTTGGCGACGACACGCACGCGCGTGGTGCGCTTGGTCAATACTTCGAGTTCGATGTCGATCTTGCGTTCGTTGGCGACGGCCGAGATCAGCCAGCCATCCTCGGTCTTCTCGTCCTTGACGACGTCCATGTCCATCCGCTTCAGCGTCTTGAGCGACGCCAGCCGCGTCTCGGCCATCGACGAGGCGAAGGTCTTGTAGACGATGCCACTCAGCGTGTGATCGACACCGGCACCGGCGGCAACGCTGCCCGCGGTCAAGGCGATCGCGGCGCAGCCGGAGAGTGCCATGAGGCTCAGAGCGAGCGCGGCCATGCGCAACGATTTCATCTCCTACGTCCCCCTGAAACGATTGATTCCCATGGTGCCATCATTGCGGCTCGCCCGTTAACGGGCCATTAACGATCCCTGAAATGCTATTAAAATTTGCTTTGATTCCGGGCTAAAACCGGTTGGAACCGGGGGTTTCCCCGGAGTTCGCGTGCGACTGGCGCGTCAGCCGCGAAATTCCGGCCCGGTGGATGACCTAGCGGGCGCTCCGCCGGTTGCCCGGGCGGTATTCGTTCCCCGAGCCATATGCCTGAGGGGATCGACCGCCCGCCTGCCCCGGCGAATTTCGAAATGCAGCTGCGGCCGTCCGACGCTGCCGGTGCTGCCGGTCCGCGCGATGACCTGCCCGCGGCTGACCCGCTCGCCACGGCGCACCAGAAGCGCCTCGTTGTGGGCGTAGGCGGTGATCCAGCCGCCGGCGTGCTTGACCAACAGCAAATTTCCGAAGCCCTTGAGCTCGTTGCCGGCATAGGCGACGACGCCGTTATCGGCGGCGCGCACCTTGCTGCCGCGCCTGGCGGCGATATTGATGCCGTCGTTTCGCAGCCCGCCCCGCTTGGCGCCGAAACGCGAAATCACCTTGCCATTTACCGGCCAGCGGAACTTGCGCCCGGCCCGGGGCGGCGGCTTGGGCACGGCGGCCGGCGCGCGGGCGCGTTCCCGCCGGCCGGGTTTCGCGGCGGAAGGCGGTGGCGGCGTACGTGCCGCGCCGGCAATCACGCCGCGCCCGGTCAGGGTGGCCGGCCGTACCCCCGCGGCGCCGGGCAGAACCAGCCGTTCGCCCACTTTTATGGTGTAGGGCGGCGGAATGCGGTTGAGGCGCACCAGCGCCGCCATGTCGATTCCGTAGCGCCGCGACACGCGATAGACGGTCTCGCCGGCGCGGACCACGTGAAGCCGGGGCGCCGGCACGCGAAGACGCTGACCGACCCGCAAGCGATAGGGCGGCGCCAACCGGTTGGCGGCGATCATGGCCCGCACCGGCAAGCCGAAACGCCGCGCGATGCCGTAGACCGTATCGCCGCGCGCGACGACCACGCGGCCCGGGGAGTCGCGTCCCGGCGCCGCGACCTGTCGCTCCACCGGTGGACGGTAGGCCTGGCCGCGCGGGCCGGCGCAAGCCGCCAGCACGGCGGCGGCAAACATCAGCGCGAGAAAGCTCGGCGGGCGGACGCCTGGACCGCGCCGATCACGCGGATTGCCCGAACCGGGCCTCATGCGCAACTCCAACCGTTTCAGCATCGAGTCATAATATGGGTCATAACGCGGCACCTACCACTCCGGCCCCAAACGTTTACGCCACGCCCCGCTCTCCCGCTCCCGCGGCTCGGAGATCGGACGGGTCGGCGTCGGGCCGGACCGGGCCGGTCGCCAGCGGCACGAACCGCACCTCTTCGAGATCCTCGCGCACGAGATCGCCGCCGCGACGGCGCAAGCGCACCAGCACCTGCCGTCCCCGCGCCGGGCCGAGCGGCAGCACCATGATTCCGTCCTCCGCCAGTTGCTCGGCGAGTAATTGCGGCACCGTGGCGGCGGCGGCGGTGACGATGATGCGGCGGAAGGGCGCCTGTTCGGGCCAGCCAAGCGACCCGTCGCCGCGTCTGCTGGTGACGTTGTGCAGCCCCAATTCGGCAAAGCGCGCCTCGGCCTGGCGCAACAGGTCCGGCGCGCGTTCAATGGTGTATACGCGGCGCGCCAGCGTCGCCAGCACCGCCGCCTGATAGCCGGAGCCGGTGCCGATCTCCAGCACCTTGACCCGCGGATCGGGCTCGAGCGCCTGGGTCATGCGGGCGACCACCAGGGGCTGGCTTATGGTCTGGCCGCCGCCGATCGGCAGGGCCGAATTGTCATAGGCGCGGTCGCGAAACGCCGCCGGCACGAACATCTCGCGCGGCACCCGCTCGATTGCCGACAGCACCTTGGTATCGGTGATGCCGGCGTTGCGCAGCTCCATCACCAGCCGGGCCTTGTGGGTCGCGGTCGCCATCATATGGCCTGCTCAAGCGTTTTCATGGTCGCGGTATCGGTCATCTCCATGCACACGGGTGTCACCGCGATTCCGCCTTCCCTGACCACGACGATGTCGGTCCGCCGCGTGCCCTGCTCTTCCGACCGCATTGCGCCGATCCAGTAATAGGGATAGCCGCGCGGGTCGAAACGCTCGACCAGTTCGCCGCCCAGCTTGCGCCGGCCCAGCGCCACCACGTGCACGCCGTCGACGCTGTCCGCCGCGACGTCGGGAAAGTTGACGTTGACGAAGGTGTTCCGGGGCCATGCGACCGAAGTCACGCGGCGGATCACGTCGCTCGCGTGCGCCTCCGCCGTCGCCCATTTGGCGCGTTCGCCCTGGGTGTAGAACTGGCTCAGCGCGACCGAGGGGACGCCCAGCATGGTGCCCTCCATGGCGGCGGCGACGGTGCCGGAATAGGTCACGTCCTCGCCCAGATTGCCGCCCCGGTTGACGCCCGAGAGCACCAAATCCGGCGGGCGGTCCTTGAGCAAATGGCCGACCGCCATCAGCACGCAGTCGGTGGGCGTGCCGTCGACCGCGTACCGGCGCTCCGAAAGCGTGCGCAGACGCATCGGCCGGCGCAGGGTCAGCGAGTGGCTGACGCCGCTCTGCTCGGACTCGGGTGCCACGACCCAGACATCGTCCGAGAGTTCGTGCGCGATTTTCTGCAATACCTTGAGTCCGCTCGCGTGCACGCCGTCGTCGTTGGTGACCAGGATGCGCGCCCTGGCGAGATCGAGCGGCGCCTCAAACATCGGCGCCGATAATCTCTATGCCGCCCATGTAGGGAAGCAACGCCTCGGGCACGACGATCGAGCCGTCGGCCCGCTGATAGTTTTCCAGCACCGCGATCAGCGCCCGGCCGACAGCTATGCCCGAGCCGTTGAGCGTATGCACGAAACGGGTGCCCTTCTGGCCCTTGACGCGGAAGCGCGCGCCCATGCGGCGGGCCTGGAAATCGCCGCAGTTCGAGCAGCTCGATATCTCGCGATACAGGTTCTGCCCCGGCAGCCAGACCTCGATGTCATAGGTCTTGCGCGCCGCAAATCCCATGTCGCCGGTGGCCAGCGTCACCAGCCGGTAATGCAGGCCGAGCCGTTGCAGCACCGCTTCGGCCGCCCCGGTCATGCGCTCGTGCTCGTCCTCCGATTTGTCGGGATGGGCGATGCTGACGAGTTCGACCTTGTAGAACTGGTGCTGGCGCAGCATGCCGCGCGTGTCCTTGCCGGCGGCGCCCGCCTCGGCCCGGTAGCAGATTGTGTGCGCGGTGAAGCGTTGCGGCAGCGTTTCCTCGTCGAGCACGCTGTCGCGCGCCAGATTCGTGAGCGGCACCTCGGCGGTGGGGATCAGCCAGTGCTCGGCCGTGGTCTTGAACAGATCGTCGGCGAATTTCGGCAACTGGCCGGTGCCGTACATCGCCTCGTCGCGCACCAGGGTCGGCGGGCTTACCTCGGTATAGCCGAACTCGGTCGTGTGCAGGTCGAGCATGAACTGGGCGAGCGCGCGTTCGAGCCGCGCCAGCCGCCCCTTGAGCACCACGAAGCGGGCGCCCGAAAGCTTCGCCGCGCTCTCGAAATCCATCTCGCCGATGGCCTCGCCGAGCTCGAAATGCTGCTTGGGCTCGAAGTCGAAATCCGGTTTGGCGCCCCAGGTGCGCAATTCCTCGTTGGCCGCCTCGTCGGCCCCGTCGGGCGCGTCGGCGGCCGGCAGGTTGGGGATCTGTTCCAGCTCGGCGGTAAGCTCGGCCGCGCGCGCGCGCGCCGCCTCTTCCGCCGCGCCCAGCGAATCCTTGAGCGCCGAGACCCTGGCCATCAGATCGCCCGCGTCCTCGCCCTTGCCCTTGGCGGCGCCGATCCGTTTCGAAAGCGCGTTGCGCTCGGACTGGATTTCCTGGGCGGCACTTTGGGCCTGGCGCCGCGCCGCGTCCAACTCGATCAATCGCGCCGACAGGGGCGTCAGACCGCGCCGCTCCAGGCCGCCGTCAAAGGCTTCGGGATTGTCGCGGATCCATTTGACGTCGAACATGGACCAATGCGTGGTGGCGGGACGCGGCGGCGCAAGGCAAATTGGCCGGTCGCGTCGTTCGGTTGGCGCTGGTTATAGGGCTTGGCGTGCGCCGCGTCCACACTTCGCGCGGCGCCATGAGAAGGCGCTAGTCGTCCGCCTCGGCGGCGGCTTCGCGTTCCGCGCGCTTCTTCTCGACCAGGCGGGCGCACAGGATCGATATCTCGTAGAGCAGCAGGATCGGCACGGCGAGGCCGATCTGGCTGATCACGTCGGGCGGCGTCAGGATGGCCGCGGCGATGAACACGCCGACGACGGCGTAACGGCGCTTGGCCGCCAACCCTTTCGAGCTGGCCAGCCCGGCCCGGGCCAGGAGCGTCAGGATCACCGGCAGCTGGAAGGCCAGCCCGAAGGCGAAGATGAGCCGCATGACAAGCGACAGGTACTCGTTGACCTTGGGCTCGAGGACGATGGCCAACTCCGCGCCCCCGCCCGGCTTCTGGTAGCTCACGAAGAACTCCCAGGCCAGCGGCATGATGCCGTAAAACACCAGCGCCCCGCCCATCACGAACAGCACCGGCGTGGCGAACAGGAACGGCAGGAACGCGCCCTTCTCGTTCTTGTACAGGCCGGGCGCGACGAACATCCAGATTTGCCCGGCGAAGATCGGAAATGTCGCGAAGGCGGCGGCGAACAGCGCCACCTTGACGTAGGTGAAGAAGGCCTCGTGCAAAGCCGTGTAGATCATCCGCCGGTCGGGGCCGAGCGTATCGGCCAGCGGCTGGACGAGGAACCCATAGATCGGCTCGGCGAAATAGAAGCAGACGAAAAACAGAACCAAAAAGGCGGCGCTGGACTTGATCAGGCGACCGCGCAACTCGATCAGATGATCGAGCAGCGGCATCTGCTTGGCTTCGATTGCCGCGTCGGCCACCTAGGCGCTCGCCTCTTCCTTGGGTTCCGGCGCCGGCTCGTCGCCAGCCGGACCGCTGGAGGCCGCTTCCTCGAGCGAGGCGTCTTCGGCGGCAGCTTCCGCCACCTCTTCCTCCTCCGGCGGGAGGTAATCCGGATCGGGCGCGGCGGGCAACTCGCGGAGCGACGGGTCGTCGTCGAGATCGCCGAGTTCGGAAGACAGGTCCATTGCCTCGTTCACCGAGCCGGTCGGGTCGATGGTGTTCTCGATTTCGCTTTCGAGGTCGAAATCGGTAGCGCCGGTGATCTGATCCTTGATCTCGTCGAGCTCGGTCTCGCGCGCGATGTCGTCGAGGCCCGACTGGAACTCGCGCGCCAGCGAACGCGCCTTGCGCACCCAGTGAGAGACGGTGCGCATGGCTTTCGGCAAATCCTTGGGTCCGATGACGATAAGGGCGATCACCGCAATGAACGCCATTTCCGTCCAGCCAATGTCCAACATGACGGCCTCGCGCCTCTTACGCGGTCAGGAACAGCCCGGACGACCGGGCGGGCGGGTCAGCGCTCAACCGTTGGCCGAGCTCTCCCGCTTGGCCGGCGCTTCCGACACCGATTCGGCCGTCACCGCGGCCTTTGGTGTTTCGCCGGCATCGCCGCTGCCGTCATCGGCGACCTTCTTGTCCTCCTCCTTAAGGCCGGACTTGAAGGACTTGATTCCCTTGGCAAAGTCGCCCATCAGGCTCGGGATCTTCCCCTTGCCGCCAAACAGGATCAGAACGACGGCAAGGACGATGACCCAATGCCAAATACTGAACGTACCCATTGCCTCTCCTATATTCTTGGCTCGCTGTTCGCGCCGCTCGCGGTCCGCGCTGGGGCACGATCATGTCAGAAAGCGGGTGCCCCCGCAACGCCGCTCGACAGTCCGGTCGCGACGCACCCGGATGCCTCGTATTTAGGTAGTCTCGGCCGGAAAAACAAAGATTTGGCTGGGATCGAGGGTAATCGCCACGATTTCGTCCTCGCCCGGCAGCAGGCGTCCCGGCATGCGGCTGTGGAAATGCAGGTGCGCGGCATCGAAATCGCCGACGCAAAGGTGGATCAGGCTGCTCCGCCCCAGCATCCGCGAGGCGATGACCTTGGCGGCGTTCTCCGGCTCCTCGTCGTCGTCGGCGATTGGCGCCACGCGAAGCGCCTCGGGCCGGATCAGGACCTGAACCTCGGCCCCGTCGGCCAGACCATCGGCGGCGATGCGGCCGAACGGCGTATTTACGGCGCCGCCCTCGACCCGGCCGGAGAGGCGATTGGTCTGGCCGAAGAAGCCGGCCACGAAGGCGTCGACCGGACGGCAGTAGATATCGACCGGGACATCGACCTGGACCAGCCGGCCGGCGCGCATGACGGCGATACGGTCGGCCATGAACATGGCCTCCTCGGGATCGTGGGTGACGATGAGCGTCGCCGCGCCGCTTTCCTTGAGCACGTGCAGGGTGGTGTCGCGGATCTCGTCGCGGAGCCGCGCGTCCATGCCCGAAAACGGCTCGTCCAGCAGCATCAGCCGCGGCCGGGGCGCGAGCGCCCGGGCCAGGGCCACGCGCTGCTGCTGCCCGCCGGAAAGCGTGTGCGGGTAGGCGCGCGCGTAGGCTGCCATGTCGACCTGCCGCAGGACATCGGCCGCGCGCTCGGCCCGCGCCGCGCCGGCCAGATCGCGCAGCCCGAATACCACGTTGTCCTCGACGCTCAGATGCGGGAACAGGGCGTAATCCTGGAACACCAGTCCGACGCCGCGCTGTTCCGGGGCCACGGAGACACCCGCCCTGGCCTTGGCCTCGGCCTCGGCCACGACCTGGCCGTTGATGGATACGCGGCCCGCCTGCAAGGGTTCGAGCCCGGCGGCGATGCGCAGCGCCGTCGTCTTGCCGCAGCCCGACGGGCCAACCAGGCAGACGAGTTCACCCGGCGCCACGGAGAGGCTGAAATCGTCGACCGCCGTCAGATCGCCGAACCGGTGGCTGACGCGCCGCAGCTCCAGCGCCGGCGCCGGGCTAACCGCGCTCATGCCGCCTCGCCCGATTCAATCGTGGCCGCCGGCGGCTCGACCGCGCCCGATCCCGGACGCGACCGCGCGATGGCCAGGCTGAGGACGATCACCGGGACGACGCCCACGACGACGATGGCGAGCGCCGAACTGGATGCTTCGACAAGCTGTTCATCGACCGCGTATTCATAGGTGCGGATCGCCAGCGTGTCGAAATCGAAGGGCCGGATGATCAGCGTCGCCGGCAGCTCCTTCATCACGTCGACGAACACCAGGAGACCGGCCGTCAACAGGCTGCCGCGTATCATCGGCGCGTGCACCTTCCTGAGCGTGCTTGCCGGGCCGTGGCCCAGGCTCCTGGCGGCGTCGTCCATATTGCCCGTGACGCGCGTCAGTCCGGCCTCGACCGTGTTCAACGAAATCGCCAGGAAGCGCACGAGGTAGGCGAAGATCACGGCGACCACGGTGCCGCTCAACAGCAATCCGGTGGAAATTCCGAAGTTCGCGCGCATCCAGGAATCGATCGTATTGTCGACCCAGGCGAACGGCAGCAGCACGCCGACGGCAATGACCGATCCCGGAATCGCGTAGCCCATCGAGGCCACGCGGCTGGCCAGCGCCATCGCCCGCGTGCGCCGGAGCCGCAGGCCATAGGCCAGCAGCACGGCAATGGCGACCGCCAGCACCGCCGCGGTCGCGGCCAGGGTGAAGCTGTTCAGCACGAGCTCGAAAAAGCGGGCGTCGACGACGTCGGCGGCGCTTTCCGCCGCCCAGGCCAGAAGGGCCAAGGCTGGAAGCAGGAATCCCAGCAGCACCGGCAGGAAGCAGGCGAGAAAGGCGAAAGCGGCCCGGCGCCCGGACAGCCCGTAGCGCGGCAGCGGCCGATAGCGGGTGCTGGTATGCTGATAGCCCGCCTGCCCGCGCGAGGCGCGCTCCATCAGCACCAGCGCGAAGACGAACAGCATCAGCACGGCCGCGAGCTGTGCCGCCGCCTCGGGCTCGCCCATGCCGAGCCAGGTGCGGTATATGCCGGTGGTGAAGGTATCGACGCCGAAGAACTGCACCGTGCCGAAATCGTTGAGCGCCTCCATCAAGGCCAGCGACACGCCGCCGGCGATCGACGGGCGGGCCAACGGCAGCGCCACCGTGGCGAAGCTCCGCCACGGCCCGCAGCCGAGCGTGCGGCTGACTTCCAGCGTGCACACCGATTGCTCCAAAAACGCGGCGCGCGACAGCAGATAGACATAGGGGTAAAGCACCAGCGCCATCATGGCGATGGCGCCGCCGAGCGAACGGATCTCGGGAAACCAGTAATCGCCATGCGCCCAGCCGAACAGCTCCCTGAGCCCGCCCTGCACCGGCCCGGCGAAGTCCAGCAGGCCGGTATAGGTATAGGCGATGACGTAGGCCGGCACCGCCATCGGCAGCAGCAGCGCCCACTCGAAAATTCCGCGGCCGGGAAAGTTGCACATGCTGACGAGCCAGGCCGCGGCGACGCCGACGACAAAGACGCCGGCCCCGACGCCGACCATCAGCCACAACGAATTGACCAGGTAGAGCGGCAGCACCGTCGCCGACAGATGCGCCCAGATATCGCCCGTCGGCGCGAACACGTTGGCGGCCACGGTCAATATCGGCAACGCAATCAGGCCGGCCACGGCCAGGGTAAAAAAGGTCCAGACATTGACGCCGCCGCGAACGAAACGGCCGGCGATTCCGACGGATCCCAGCGGTAAGTTCTCGGTCGTCACTTGGTCTCAACTCCTGACGGCGCCGCCGGCGGGCGGCGGCCCTCGATGATTGCGCACGAACGGCAAGTCGCCAAACATAATGAGGATTTCGGCGCAACGATACCGGCGCGTTGCCGCGTCATATCGTCTCCCATTCGGCGTTCCGACAGGCCCTGCACGCAGGTTATTGCGATTAATTCTTAATTGCAACCTAACGCCGGGCAGCGACGATTTGGATTGGCTCGAAACAGCGCGAAAGCGTCGCGCGACTATCCGGTGGCGGAGACGGAATTACACGCTGACGGGCCCGGATTTACGCGGTGGCGGGGCCGCCCGAATCGTCGGCGTTCTCGGCCGACGGATCCTCGTCTTCCACGCCCCCCGGCGCGATGCCATCCGGTAGACCATCGTCGGCGGCGTCCTCCCGGTCCTCTCCGGCCTCCTCGCCTTCCTCGCCGACCAGACCGAGTTGATCGCGCGGAAAAGCGGAAATGGCCGGGCGCTTGTCCATGAGGCCGGCGGCTTTCAAATCATCGATTCCGGGCAGATCGGTCAATCCGTCCAGCCCGAAATGATCGAGAAATGCCTCGGTGGTCACCCAGGTCAGCGGCCGGCCCGGGCTGCGGCGGCGCCGGCCGGGCTTGACCCAGCCCGCCTCGAGCAACACGTCGAGCGTGCCGCGGCTGTGCCCGACGCCGCGAATTTCCTCGATCTCGGCCCGGCTCACGGGCTGGTGGTAGGCCACCACCGCCAGTGTCTCCACCGCCGCGCGCGAGAGCCTGCGCGACACGTTCTTTTCCGGACGCAGCCGGTCGGCCAGGTCCGGGGCGGTGCGGAACGCCCATTTGCCCGCCACCGGCCGCAATTGGACGCCACGGTTCTGGTAATGCGCCCGCAACTCGGAAAGCAGCGCCGCTACATCGGTGCCGTCGGGGAAATATTCGGCCAGTCGCTCGCCCGACAGCGGCTCGGCGGAAGCGAACAGCATGGCCTCGAGCAGACGCAAATGCTGGCTACGATCGTCGATCTCGTTCATTTTCCGTCTCGCTTGTTGCGCACGAAAATGGGTCCAAAAGCCGAATCCTGGTGGAGCGAAATCTTGCCCGCCCGCGCCATTTCCAGACTCGCGGCCAGGGTCGAGGCGAGCGCCGAGCGGGCGCCGATACCGACCTTGAGCTCTTCCGGCAGGAAGCTCATCAGCGTTGCCCAATCGGTCGATGCCCCAAGCAGGTTGTTGAGCCGCAGCATCGCATCCTCGACCGAATAGAGATCCATGGGTTCGATCGTCAGCGTTGCCATGTCGCTTCGGCGCTGCTGGGTGCTGTACGCCTTCAAAAGGTCGTAGAGCGATACCTCGTACAAAGTCGCCGCGACGGGGCCGATATTCTCGGGCTCGCCGCGGCCGAAGATTTGGGCGCCGAGGCGCGGGCGCGACATCAGGCGGGCCGCCACGTCGCGCATGGCTTCGAGCCGCCGCAACTGGAACCGCAGCGCGGCCGCCATCTCCGGCCCGCTGGGCTCTTCGCCCTCGGGTGAATGGGGCAGCAACAGGCGCGATTTAAGGTACGCCAGCCAAGCCGCCATCACCAGATAGTCGGCGGCCAGTTCGAGCCGCAGTTCGCGGGCGTGCGTGACGAAGTCGAGAAATTGGTCGGCGAGTTCGAGAATCGAGATCTGCGTCAGATCGACCTTCTGGTCGCGCGCCAGATCGAGCAACACGTCCAACGGGCCTTCGTACCCGTCGAGGTCGAGAACGAGCCGCTCGTCGGCCCCGGCCGTCGAGAAATCCGCTTGGAAGGAATCGTGCGTAGCCAAGTGATTATCCTCTCGGCCCGACCAAGAGCCTGATGGCTTCAACCACTGCGGAACCAGCGTCCGCACCGGTGACCGTCTGAACAACCAGGACAATAAAGGAAACGATCGGCCAAATCACCCATCCAAAAATATCGAAATAGATTCCTATGCGCGCCAATACGATCGGTAAGATGAACAGCACGCCGATGAGGATCAACATGCCCCACCGTTCAAGTCGCGCCAACCGATACGCAAATTTGTCCGGTAACAGACCCACCGCAACGCGCCCACCGTCGAGCGGCGGAAGGGGAATCATGTTAAACGTCGCCAGAACGGAATTTATGAGAATCGAGATGCCGAGGCCAAGTATAAGCCAACTTTCCATTCCGGCCGGAAATAGACCTGCTAAGTGGATCAACACGCCGGAAACCCAGGCCAACGCGATGTTGGTACCCGGGCCAGCGGCGGCGACCAGCACCATGTCGCGCCTCGGCCGGCGCAGGCGCCCGAAATTCACCGGCACCGGCTTGGCCCAGCCGAACAGGAACGGCGCCCCCACTATCCACAGCATTGCCGGCAGCAGGATGGTGCCGAAGGCGTCGATGTGCTTGATCGGGTTGAAGGTCACGCGGCCCATGCGGTAGGCGGTGTCGTCGCCGAGCCGCCAGGCGACGTAGCCGTGCGCCGCCTCGTGTAGCGTGATGGCGATGATCACCGGTATGGCGATCGCCAGAATTCTATAGAGGGCGAGATCCGGTTCCACGGCGCCTTCGCTTATGCCGACTCGAGCATGGCGTCAAGCTCTGCCGCGAGCGCCGCGAAATCCGCGTCGCCGGGCAAGGCGGCGGAGCGGCGCATCGCCTCGCCGCGGCCCACGCGCGCCGCGGCGTCAGCGGACAGGAGCGGAATATCGGCGGCCACGGATTTCATTTCGTCGAGTTTGCCGACGCAATGCAGGACCGTGTCGCAGCCCGCCGCGAGCAGCGCCCGGGCCCGGTCGGCCGGCCCGCCCGACAGCGCCTCCATGCCGATATCGTCCGACAGCAACACGCCCTGGAAGCCGATCGTGCCCCGTATCACCTCCTCGATCACGCGCCTCGAGGTGGTCGCCGGCGCTTCCGCGTCGACGGCGCTGTAGAGCACGTGCGCCGACATCGCCCAGGGCGCGTCGGCGAGCGCGCGAAAGGGGACGAAATCGGTCGCCTCGAGCTCCGCGCGGGGTGTGTCGACCAGGGGCAGGCCCTTGTGGCTGTCGACCATGGCGCGGCCGTGCCCGGGCATGTGCTTGAGCACGGGAATGACGCCGCCCTCGAGGAACCCGTCGCAGGACGCGCGCCCGAGCCGCGCCACCATCGCCGGGTCGTGGCTGTAGGCGCGGTCGCCGATGACGTCGTGGCTGCCGGGGATCGGTACGTCGAGCACCGGCGCGCAATCCACGTTGATGCCGAGATCGGCGAGCTCGAGAGCCAGCAGCCGCGCGTTGAGCCGGGCCGCCGCCAGGCCCTTCTCGAGGTCGCGCCCGGCGAGCTCGCCGAATCGCGCGGCCGGCGGGGCGGCGCGCCACTGGGGCGGCTTGAGACGGGCCACGCGGCCACCCTCCTGATCGATCAGCACCGGCGCGTCGGCGCGGCCGACGGCGTCGCGGAAGGCGGCGACGAGATCGCGAATTTGCTCGGGCGATTCGCATTGCTCGTCGAACAGGATGAAGCCAAGCGGATCGGCATCGGCGAAGAAATCACGCTCCGCCGCGCTCAGCGAGGGTCCCGCGCAGGTATAAATGACGGCGCGCGGCGGGCTGGAATTAGAGCTGGACAACGAGGCAACTCACCTTGCGTTTCTTGAGCGCGGCGCACAGCGAAACGGCCGAGGCGCGGCTCTTCAACGGGCCCGCCTGGAGGCGGAAATACAGCCCCTTCTTGCCCAGGTCGGCTTTCTGAATGATCGGATTAAGCTGGCCCAGCAGATCCTTGTGCTTGGTGCTGACCGCGCGCCAACGCTTGGCCGCCACTTCCGGCGAACGGTAGGCCGCGAGCTGAACCCGGAACGGGCCCATATACTGCGCCGTGAGAACTTGTTTGGCGCCGTTCGGCGCGGCCGGCAGGGGCCGGACGCCCTCGGTTGGCGCCGCCGTCTCGATCTTGCCGGCGGCCCCGAGCGATCCGTTGGCGGCGGGTCCGGCCGGCTTGCCGGCGGCGGCTTCGGCCTTGGCCAGCCTGATCGGCTCCTCGGGCGGGGAGATGTGCTCGCGCCGCGCCGGCGCCGTGGCGTGGCCGCTATCGAGCCGGTCGTAAATCAGCATGTCCTTGTGCGGCACCACGACGCCGCCGGGATCCTTGGGCGCGACTTTGAGCGGCGTCGAATCGGCGCGCACCAGCGGCAGCGCGCGCGCGCCGCCGTCCCGGACTCCCTGGTGGTATGAATACCAGACGATGCCGGCGAATCCGCCAAGCGCCGCCACGACGACGAAGGCGCGGCCATAGCGGCGCCAAAACGGCCGCGGGCCGCTACTATCCGCCTTGAATTTGCCAGACGATTTTGCAAACGATGTATTCGGCACGCTTTCCTCTCGCGCGTCGTCGGATCAGCGCATTTCCTCGACCGGTTCGACCCCGAACACCTGCAAGCCCGAGGCGATCACCAGCGCCATCCCGCGAACCAGGGCGAGGCGCGCCAATGTCAACGGCGCGTCGCCCGGAACGATGAAGCGGAGGCTACTCTCATCGTTGCCCTTGGTCCAGAGGGCATGAAAGTCCGCCGCCAGTTCGTGCATGTAGAACGCGAGCCGGTGCGGCTCGTGCGCCTCGGCCGCGCTTTCCAACAGCCGCGGCCAGAAGGCGAGCTTTCTGATGAGCGCGATTTCCCCGGGCGCGGTCAGCCGGTCGAGTGGCGCCGCCCTGACCGCCGCGTCCGAGATGTCGAGATCGGGCAGCGCCTCGCGCGCCTGGCGGAACACCGAATTGCTCCGTGCGTGCGCGTACTGCACGTAGAAGACCGGATTGTCGCGCGATTGTTCGGTGACCGTGGCGAGGTCGAAGTCCAGCGCGGCATCGTTCTTGCGCGTCAGCATGATGAAGCGCACGACGTCCTTGCCGACCTCGTCGATCACTTCGCGCAGGGTGACGAAGGTGCCCGCGCGCTTGGACATACGCACCGGCTCGCCCTGGTTCAAAAGATTGACGAGTTGGCAGAGTTTGACGTCGAGCGCGCCGCCGCTTTCGGTGGCGGCGGTGACGGCGGCCCGCATGCGCTTGACGTAGCCCCCGTGGTCGGCGCCCCAGACGTCGATCATGTCGGAGAATCCGCGGTGGAATTTGTCGAGGTGGTAGGCGATGTCGGTGGCGAAATAGGTCCAGCTGCCGTCGGACTTGCGCAGCGGGCGGTCGACGTCGTCGCCGAACTCCGAGGATTTGAAAAGCGTCTGCGGGCGCGCCTCCCAATCGTCCGGCAGCTTGCCCTTGGGCGGCTCCAGAACGCCGGTATAGATCAGGCCGCGCTCCTCGAGCGCCGCCAGCACACTGTCGACCGCGCCCGTCTCGGCCAATTCCCGCTCGGAGGTAAACACGTCGAACACGATGCCCAGCGCCGCGAGATCGTCGCGGATCAAATCCATCATCGCCTCGATGGCGAAGGCGCGGAGCGGCGCCAGCCATTCTTCTTCCCCGGCTTGCTTCCACTTGTCGCCGTCGCGCGCCGCCAGCGCCGCGCCGGCCGGCTTGAGATAGTCGCCGGGGTAAAGCCCCTCGGGGAAGTCGCCGATGTCTTCGCCCAGGGCTTCGCGGTAACGCAGGTGCAGCGAACGCGCCAAGGCGTCGACCTGGGCGCCGGCATCGTTGATGTAGTATTCGCGGGTGACCTCGTAACCGACCTTTTCCAGGAGCGAGGCGAGTGCGTCGCCAACCACGGCGCCGCGGCCATGCCCGATATGGAGCGGCCCGGTGGGGTTGGTCGAGACATATTCGACGTTGACGGCGCGGCCTTTTCCCATGTCGGTGGTGCCATAGCCAGTGCCGGCCTCGAGAATATCGGCCAGACGGTCCTGCCAGAAACCGTCCGCCAGCCGGAGATTGACGAAGCCGGGGCCGGCGACGGACGCCTCGGTCACGCTCTCGTGCAGGCCCAGGCGTTCGGCCAACATGCCGGCGATCTCGCGCGGCTTGGATTTGGCTTGCTTGGCCAGCACCAAAGCGGCGTTGGTCGAGACGTCGCCATGCGCGGAATCGCGCGGCGGCTCGGCCGTCACGCGGCTTAGATCGAGACCGCCGGGCAGCAGCCCCTCGCCCGCCAACTCTTCGAGCGCGTTGGCAACCTCATCGCGGAAGTGACTAAAGAGATTCATTCAAATCTTCGCGGAATCCGGAAAGTATCGGCCATGCTCGTTGAACGCGAAACGGTCGGTCATGCCGGCAATGTAGTCGGCGACGAGCCGCGCCGTCGCCTTGGTATTGGCCCCCCGTGCGCGGCCACGCCACAGTTCGGGCAATTTGCCGGGCTCGGCAAGAAACAACGCGAAAAGATCGCTGACCACTTTTCGCGCCTGCTCCGCCATTTCCTCGACCTTGTAGTGACGATACATCCGTTCGAACAGGAATTTTTTCAAGGCCCGGTCGTTCGCCACCATCTCGTCCGAAAACGCGGCGACCGGACGTCCGAGCCGGCGCACCGCCTCGGCGCTCTCGACCCCCGCCGATTCGAGACGCGCCCGTGTCTCCGCCAGGAGATCGCCGACCATATGGTCGATCAGGCGGCGGACGCACTCGTGGATCAGGCGCGGGTGCTCGATATCGGGGTAGCTGCGCGCGACGCTTTCGAACATCGCGCCGACCAGCGGCAGGTCGCGCAGATCGTCGATGGCGAACAACTCGGCGCGCAGCCCGTCGTCGAGATCGTGATTGTTGTAGGCGATGTCGTCGGAAAGCGCCGCCACCTGCGCCTCGGCGCCGGGATAGGTGTCGAGCTCGAGATCGTGGCCGGCGACGTAGGCGGCGATCGAATCGGGGACCGGCTTTGCGCCCGCGCGGCCGACGATCGGCCCGTTGTGCTTGACCACGCCCTCGAGCGTCTCCCAGGTCAGGTTGAGACCGTCGAACTCGGCATAGCGCGCTTCCAGCCGCGTCAGGACCGCCAGCGTCTGAGCGTTGTGATCGAAGCCGCCGAACGGCGCCATCGCTTCGTCGAGCGCGTCCTCGCCGGCGTGGCCGAAGGGCGGGTGGCCAAGATCGTGCGCCAGCGCCAGCGCCTCGGCCAAATCCTCGTTGAGACCGAGGGCGCGGCTGATCGAGCGCGCGATCTGCGCCACTTCGAGCGAATGGGTGAGCCGCGTTCGGTAGTGGTCGCCTTCGTGATAAACGAAGACCTGGGTCTTGTGCTTCATGCGGCGGAAGGCGGCCGAGTGGATGATGCGGTCGCGGTCGCGCTGGAAGGCCGAGCGGTTGGCGCTCTCGGGCTCGGGATGCAGGCGCCCGCGGCTTTCCTGGGGCTTGCTGGCATAGGGCGCGTAGATGATGGTGGGGGCGATCCCGGCCATGGCCGGACCCTACAGGCCCCGCCCGGCGCAGGCAACGGCGGCGTGCGCGCCCACGAATTCGGGAAACACCCGTATATAGTGGCTCTCCCGGGGCGTTGGAAAAGGCTCCAGTCCGACTTACATTCCACCAGAGCGCTTGCCGCCACGAAATGGACCTACGGGAATGACCGAAACGACCCTTGCCGAACCCCGGCAGACCTTTCGCATCAGCGCCCGCGCCGCCGAACGCATCGCCGAGCTCAAGGCGGCCGAAGGCGGCCAGGATCTTATGCTGCGCGTCGTGGTCTCGGGTGGCGGCTGCGCCGGCTTCCAGTACGGCTTTGATTTCGACGACAGGACCGCCGACGACGACCGGGTTTTCGAGCAAAACGGCGTGCGCGTGGTGATCGACGAGATGTCGCTGGAATTCCTCAAGGATTCGGAACTCGATTATGTCGAGGATCTGATCGGCTCCTACTTCGCGGTCAAAAACCCGAACGCCACCTCGCAGTGCAGCTGCGGCACCTCGTTCTCGATCGGCTGAACATTGGCCGGCTGATCCGCATCCCCTGCCCGCCGCCTATTTTCGAGCCGCACGCAAGTGGCCCTGCTATCATGGGCGCATCGAGGCAACCGCTGGCGGGAGGAAACATGGCCGAAATTCGTAGTCTGCACGGGACCACCGTGGCCGAGATCCTGAGCGACTGTATGCAGCAGCGCGACGAGATCGACAGTATCGCCATCGCCGTGCAGTGGAATGACGGCGTCGTCACCGCCGGCCATTCGAGCACCGATCTGGGCAGTCTCGCGCTCATGGTACTGGCGCTCGACGCCCACCAGCGGCGGGTACTCGACGGCGGGCAGTAGCGCGCCCGGTGGCCTGGCGGTAAGGGGTCGGAACGGGGGGAGGATGCCGTGGTCAGGATCGCCAGCTGGAACGTGAACTCGGTCAAGGCCCGGCTCGCGCACTTGCTCGAATGGCTGGGCGCGGCGAAGCCCGACATCGTCCTCCTGCAGGAGTTGAAATGCGTCGCCGAAAACTTCCCTTCGATGGAGATCGAGGATTTCGGCTACAACGTCGCGGTCAAGGGGCAGAAGACCTATAACGGCGTCGCCATCCTCTCCAAGACGGCGCTCGAAATCAGCGAAACCGAGCTGCCCGGCGACACGGCGGACGAACAGGCGCGGTACATCGAGGCGGTGACCCATACCGACGCCGGATTCCTGCGGGTCGCCTCGATCTACCTGCCCAACGGCAACCCCGTGGACACCGAGAAATTCACCTACAAGCTGGCCTGGATGGAGCGGCTGGTGGCGCACGCCGAAGCCCTGCTGCGGCACGAGGAGCCGCTGATCCTGGCCGGCGACTACAACGTCATTCCGGCGGACGCGGACGTTTACGACCCCGCCGCGTTCGCCGGCGACGCGCTGACCCAGCCCGGCGCCCGCGCGGCCTTCCGCCGCCTCCTCTATCTCGGCTTCACCGACGCTTTCCGGACGCTGCACGGCGAGATCGGCGCCTACACTTTCTGGGACTATCAGGCCGGCGCCTGGCAGAAGGACAACGGGCTGCGGATCGACCATCTGCTGTTGTCGCCGCAGGCCACCGATCTACTAGTAGAAAGCGGAATCGACCGCAAGCCGCGCGGCAAGCAGAAGCCGTCGGACCACACGCCGATCTGGTGCGGGCTGGAAATGTCCGCATAGGGGTCAGGCGCGCACCCTCGCTTGCCAGCGGGACTATGTCCCCGCCCGATCTTTCGCTAGGCTGAATTGCACCACAACAAGGGAGGGAGGCGGCCCGATGCATGTCGGCATGTCGGTGGTGTTTCAGAACCCGGGCGGCGCCCGGCCCGACCGCGAGGTCTGGCGCGACGAGTTGGCTCTGGCCGACCTGGCCGAGCCGCTTGGCTACGATTCGGTGTGGACGGTGGAGCATCATTTCACCGACTACATGCTGGCGCCCAACCCGATGCAGTTCCTGACCTGGATGGCGGCGCGCACCGAGCGTTTGCGGCTCGGCTCGATGGTCGCGGTGCTGCCCTGGCAGGACCCGTTGCGGCTGGCCGAGCAGATATCGCTGCTCGATATCGTCTCCGACGGAAGGCTCATCCTCGGCATCGGCCGCGGCGCCGCGCTGGTCGAGTTCGAGGGCTTCCGCGTGCCCATGGACGAGAGCCGTCCACGTTTCACCGAATCGGCGGAATTGCTGCTCGAGGGGTTGGAGCGCGGCTGGGTCGAGTACGACGGCGAGCACGTCAAGCAGCCGCGGCGCGACATCCGCCCGCATCCCTTCAAATCCTTCAAGGGCCGAACCTACGCGGCCACGGTATCGCCGGAATCGATCCCGACCCTGGCGCGCCTCGGCGTCGGACTGCTGATCATCCCGCAGAAGCCCTGGCGCGAGGTCGAGAGGGAGCTCGCCGCCTACCGGGCGCAATTTCGCGAGATCAATGGCAGGAACGCGCCGCAGCCGATCTTCGCCGGCTGGACCTTCGTCGACCGGGATTCGGGGCGCGCCGAGGAGATGGCGCGCCGGTACATCGCCGGATACTTCCGCTCGGTCCTGGAGCATTACGAGTTCGCCAAGCCGCATCTGGCGACCACCAGGGGCTACGAATATTACGGCAAGATCGCCGACAGGATCGCCGACATCGGCGAGGACAAATTCGTCGAGTTCTTCATGGACCTGCAGGTCTACGGCACGCCCGAGGCGTGCCGCGAACGCATCGCCGAGGTGCGCCGGCGCCTGGGCTCCGACAGCTTTATCGGCGTCTTCAGCTACCACGGCATGCCGCGCGCGGAGGCCGAGCGCAACATGCGCCTGTTCGCCGCCGAGGTGATGCCGGCCCTCAAGGAGCTGCCCCCGGTCGGCGCGCCGGAACAAGACGTGGCCTGAACCGCGCGGCGGCCGGCGGATATCGCCGAATATCTACTAGTAGAATAGTGCGGCCCGGTACGGGCCGGCCGCAATCGCGGAAGCGGCCTCAGGAGGCGAGGGCGAACCCCACCTTGTCGCTGATCAGTTCCTTGAGCGCGTCGGCGGTGATCGGCTTGGTCACCACCGATACCGCGCCCACCTGTTCCGCCACCTCGTGCAGCAACGGGTCGTGATCGCCGGTCAGGATAATGACCGGAACCCCCTTGTTGCGCAGCGTCTTGTCGCGTCTGACGGCGTTGCAGAACTCGATGCCATCCATGTGCTCCATGTGCAGATCGCAAATGATCAGGTCGGGAAATGGCGTTACATAGTCGCGCAGGAATTCGAGGGCGACCGCGCCGTCTTCCGCCTCGTCGACATCGTGGATGCCGACCTGATGCAGCAGATCGCGCATAATCGAACGCATCGCCTTTTGGTCATCGATCACCAGGACGCGTAAGGCGTATTCCGCGGCACCGTCCAACATTGCGCTGCTCCCTCCATGGCCATTCGTGTCATGCATCCCGCGGCCCAGCCAATGCTTCCGTGAGAAATTGCCATAAGAATACATGAAACAAGTTTCCAAATTATTGACAAATTCGATTCAATTCTCTCATTGCGCGAATAATTTTAGAATAATTTGTCGATAATTTGAATGGAATCCATGACTATATCGGTTGTTTCTACCGTTTGTTTCTTGAAAATACAGGGCCGAGCGGGCTTAATCGGGTTCCTTCTCTTATGTTCCGATAATTCAATTTATAGTGGTCCGCGAGGTTCGGGCCGGGGGCCTCGACCACCAGCACCTCCCCGGCCAGCGCCTGGAAATCGGCGCGAAAATGCACCGAGCTCTTGAGCACCAGGATCTTCTGCGCGGCGGGATCGAGACCGAGATGCGTAAACATCGCCTGGTCCGCCGCCTGCTGCTTGCGCGAGGAGACCACCACGCGCACGCCGCCGGCGCGCAGCAGCGCCATGGGGCCCAATTGCATGCGGCTGCCCTTGTAGAACGGCCCGCTGGCGTCGAACCTGCCGTCGGACAGCGCCTCGACCGCGAAATGCCCCTCCAGAGGCGCGTGGCCTTCGAGCCCCGACTTGCCGCCGAGGCGGAGATCCACGCCGGCCCCCTCTCCCGCCGCGTGCGCCGCCGCCGCCGATTCAGGATCGCACAGCACACCCAGGGCCGCCCCCTGGGCGTCCTGGCGGATCAGTTCGGCGAGCAGCCCGACGGAGTCGGAATCCGCCCCGGCGCCGGGATTGTCCTGGGTATCGGCCAGGATGACGGGCTTCCCCGCCGACGCGCCTTTGCCGATGGCATGGGAAACGGCCTCCTCGGGCGTCCACAGCTTGCCGGCGAATTCGGCCTCGCGCGCCGCTATCCCGGCGGCCAGCCGGTCGGCCGCCGCATCGACCGCGCCCTGGTCGGAACCGTAGGCCATGACCGAAGGGCCGCAGCCTGGAATGTCGGCGGGCGGAAAGCCGGGCGCGAACGAGACGCTGGCCACGCCGCCGCTCTCGCACGCCTCGAGCCCCGCGAAAATACTCTTGGCCGGCTCGATCAAGGTGCATTGCCAGGTCAGCGGAATCAGGAAATCGAGCTTTCGAAAAGCTTTCGCCGGCGGCCCGCCGCTCGCCAACAGCCGCAAAAGATGCCGCGCGGCCCGCGCGCCGGTCGCCGCCATGTCGAGGTGCGGATAGGAGCGGTAGGCCAGGAGCGCGTCGGCGCCGGCCGCCATCTCCGCCGTGACGTTGGCGTGCAGATCGAGCGAGGCGACCAGGGTCACGCCGGCGCCCACGAGTGCCCGTACGCGGGCCAGCAACTCCCCTTCCCCGTCGTCGAGATGCTCGCTCACCATGGCGCCGTGCAGGTCGAGATAGATGCCGTCGAGCGGTCCGGCTTGCCCGAGGCCATCGACGATCATGCCGGCGATGCGCTCGTAAGCGTCCTCGGTCACATGCGCCGAGGGCCCGGCATTGGCCCAGACGATGGACGCGATCTCGTGCCCCGCGCCGCGCAGCACGCCAAGCGCGCCCGACATGGGGATATTTGGCGGTAGGTTGATCCCAGCGAACGCCTCGACCAGCGCCGCGCCGCGCACCAGCCCGGGCCAGGCGTCCGGCGCCTCGAAATCGGCGAACGTCGCCTTGCTGGGCGCGAAGGTGTTGGTCTCGTGATGAAACCCGGCGACGGCTATGCGGGGCATGGAAGGAGTCCGGCTCGTGGCGACAAGCGGCTATACTAATCTCCAATCCCGATGGCCGAAAGGCGCCCAGGAGAGGAGAGAGCCATGATCAAGCTGGTCTACTGTCTGCGCCGCAAAGACGGGGTAAGCCCGGAAGAGTTCCATGCCTACTGGCTCGAACACCACGCGGCGCTGGTCAGGAAGCACGCGAAAATCCTCAACATCAAACGCTACGTCCAGACTCACCCGACGCCTGGGCCGCTGATGGATGCCTTCAACAAGGGCCGCGACGCCCCCTCCTACGACGGTATCGCCGAGATCTGGTACGACAGCGTCGACGACATCAAGGCCGCCGCCGCGACCGAGGAAGGCCGCGCCGCCGGCCGGGAAATCATCGCCGACGAGGCAACCTTCGCCGACAGCGTCTCGAGCCCGGTGCTGCTGTCGGTCGAGCACGAGATCGTCGGCTAGCGTGCCGCCAACGCCCGAGCCACAAACACGGCGTTGCGCGGGTTCTCGCCCACTCGCCGGGCGGCATAGGGCCACCAGTCCCGGCCGAAGGGGAGATAGAGGCGAACGGACTGGCCGGCATCCCTCAGCCGGTCACGCAACTCGTCGCGAACCCCGAACAGCATCTCGAACTCATAACCATCCTTTGGCCACCCCCTGGTCTTCGCCATGTCCACGATCGGCCAGACCATCTTGTCGTCGTGGGTGCCGAATATGGGATAGAAGCCGCTTTCCCTGGCCTCAGGCGACAACATGATCGAGGCAAGTTCGAGGTAGTTCCGGTCGATCTGCGAGCGACGCGTCCACGCCCGGGAACGGGATTCGGCGAAGGCGCCCTTGACCAGGCGCACCGCCGCCCCGGCCGCGACCAGCTGGCGCAGATCGTTCTCGGTCCGTCGGAGATAGGCCTGCAGGGTGACGGCCGTCGGTATTGCGTCGTCGGCCAGGTGCCGGCGCAGCCGCAAGGTCTTGTCGACGACGCCGAAATCCTCCATGTCGAGCATCAGATAGTTGCGCCCGATCTTGGGCTGGCTGGCGATCAAGCCACCGATCTTGCGCGCGTTCGCTTCCCCGGTTTCGTCGTCAATGGAATAGCCGATCTGCGTCGGGTCGACGGAGACGTGCACGTCCAGGCCCGTTGCGCCCAACCCCTGGGCAATCGCCATCTTCCGGACCACGTTCTCGTTCACCAGTTCAGGGTCCGCCACGTATTCACCGAGGTAGAACAGCGACGCCGCGAAGCCCTGCTCCCGCAGCTCTTCGGCGCAACCAAGCGCCGCCGCCTGGTCGGGGCCGGCGACGAAACGGCGCGCCAACCCCGACGCGCGGGCGTTCCGCTGCATGAAGCCGGTGACGCGATCGCTGGTCGCCAGGCCGATCATGAATTTCTGCCAGAGCTTCATCGTCGGAGCCGTTCGCGGCCCCCCCCCTCAGATATCCGCGTAGACGTGGCTTTCGGATTTGGCGCCGGGGTGGGTGACCGCGCCCTTTTCGGCCGGGCCGACGGTCTGGGCGTAGCGCCAGAGGGCGCCGGATCGGTAGTTGTTCTCGCGCGGCTTCCATGCCTTGCGGCGCTTCGCGAGTTCGTCGTCGGAAAGCTCCACCGCGAGCACGCCCTCGACCGCGTCGATGACGATGATGTCGCCGTCCTCGAGCAGGCCGATGGGGCCGCCGAGCGCCGCCTCGGGCCCGATATGGCCGACGCACAGGCCGCGCGTGCCGCCCGAGAACCGCCCATCGGTGATCAGGCTCACGCCGGCCAGCCCGAGCCCCGAAAGCGCGGCCGTGGTCGACAGCATCTCGCGCATGCCCGGGCCGCCCCGGGGGCCCTCGTAGCGGATGACGACGCAGTCGCTTTCCTTGATGCCGCCCTTCATGACTTCGGCGAAGGCGTCCTCCTCGCAATCGAAGATGCGGGCGGGGCCGCGGAATTTCTGCTTTTCCTCGGACATGCCCGCGACCTTGACGATGGCGCCCTCGGGCGCGAGGTTGCCCGTGAGGCCGACCACCCCGCCGGTCGGCGAGATCGGCGCGGCGACGCGATAGACCACGTCCTGGCCTTCCGGAAATTTTACCTCGGCCGCGTTCTCGGCGATGGTCTTGCCCGAGGCGGTGATGCAATCGCCGTGGATGAAGCCGGCGTCGAGCAGCTCCTTGATCACCACCTGCACGCCGCCGACGTCGTAGAGGTCCTTGGCGACGTACTTGCCGGCGGGCTTGAGGTCGGTGATGTAGGGCGTCCTGCGGAAAATCTCGGCCACGTCGTGCAGGTCGAAGTCGATGCCGGCCTCGTTGGCGATCGCCGGCAGGTGCAGCGCGCCGTTGGTCGAACCGCCGGTCGCCGCCACGATCACGGCCGCGTTCTCCAGCGCCTTGCGGGTGACGATGTCGCGGGGACGGATGTTCCGTGCGAGCAAACTCATCACCGCCTCGCCGGACATCTCGGCATATTGGTCGCGCGATTCGTAGGGCGCGGGCGCGCCGGCCGAGCCCGGCAGCGCCAAGCCGATGGCCTCGGAGACACAGGCCATGGTGTTGGCGGTGAACTGGCCGCCGCAGGAGCCGGCCGAGGGGCAGGCGACCAACTCGAGCTCGTGCAAATCCTCGTCGCTCATGTTGCCGGCGGCGTTCTGGCCGACGGCCTCGAAGATATCGACCACGGTCACGTCGCGGCCCTTGAATCGGCCCGGCAGAATCGAGCCGCCATACATGAACACCGACGGCACATTGAGGCGCACCATCGCCATCATCAGACCGGGCAGCGATTTGTCGCAGCCCGCCAGTCCCACCAGCGCGTCGTAGCAGTGCCCGCGCATGGTCAGTTCGACCGAATCGGCGATGGTCTCGCGGCTCACCAGCGAGGATTTCATGCCCTCGTGGCCCATGGCGATGCCGTCGGTCACGGTGATCGTGGTGAACTCGCGCGGCGTGCCGCCGCCGGCCTTGACGCCCAGCTTGACCACCTGGGCCTGGCGGCCCAACGAGATGTTGCAGGGCGCGGCCTCGTTCCAGGTCGTCGCCACGCCGACCAGCGGCCGGTAGACTTCCTCTTCCTTGACGCCCATGGCGTAAAGGAAGGAGCGGTGCGGCGCCCGTTCCGGCCCGATGGTGGTGTGCCGGCTGGGCATCTTCGACTTGTCGAACGTGCCGTCGTTGCTGGACATGGTTCGCATCCCCGTTGAACGTGTTCGCGCGTTTCGGCGACCATAGCGGCGGCGCCCATGCTTGCCTAGACCCCGCGTTGACCGCGCTTTGGCGGCACGGGTAAGCTCGCGCTATTCCGGGCCGAGGTGAGCCATGACTTTGACGCGACAGCCAAATTTCGCACGAACGCCGCTGATCGCGGCAATTCTCGTGCTCGCCTCGTGCGGTCCCGATACCGGGCAAATTACGCTCTGCGAGCAGGTCGTCTACCAGCTCATCGGCCCAGGGGATTCGCTCGATATCGTCGAATGGCTGGACGACGCCCATGGGCCCCATACCATCACCGCAATCTACCGGAAGCGCGGCGGCACGGGGGAGAAGCGCCGGCTGGTCTGCCAGTTCGCGGGCGGCGGAATCGGCGAACGGCGGTTGGAGCTCACCGGCGTGCTGTTCGACGACAGGCGGACGCTTTCGCGCGTATCGTTCGCCTACCTGAAGCTGCAACTCGGTCTGCCGTAGCGCCGCGCAATCATGACCTATTTTCTACAGCAAATCATCTACGGCCTGAGCATCGGCTGCGTCTACGCGCTGATCGCCATGGGCTACACCATGGTCCACGCCATCATCGGCCAGATCAACCTGGCGCACGGAATGATCTTCATGATCGGCGCCTACGGCGCGTTCATCGCCTTCGTCTTTGTGGGTATCATCGGCGCAATCTACGCGTTCCTCCCCGCGGCACTGGTCGTAGTGCTGATGGCGGCGATGCTGACCGCGTCGGCCTACAGTTGGTCGGCGGGTCGCTTGCTTTATCATGGGCTCCGCCCGCGCGCCGGTCATGCGCCGCTGATCGCCACCATCGGCCTGCTGATCTTTCTGCAGGAATATGTTCGGCTGGTCCAGGCCGGCGGCGTCTGGCTTGCACCGCTCTTGACGGCCAAATTCCTGTACCGGGGAGCCGACGGCTTCGTGCTGGTCTTGAGCGCCAAGCACCTGCTGATCGCGGCGCTAACCGCCCTTGCGGTGGCCCTGCACGGCCTCTTCGTCGCCCGCACCGCCTTTGGCCGGGCGCAACGCGCCTGCGCCCAGGACCGGGCGATGGCGGAGATGCTGGGGGTCGACGTCAGGCGCGTGATCGGCTTGACCTTCGTGGTCGGCGGCGCGCTCGCGGCCCTGGCCGGCTTCTTCTCGACGCTGCATTACGGCGTAGTCGGCCCCTACATGGGCTTCCTCATCGGCCTCAAGGCCTTTACGGCGGCGATGCTGGGCGGGCTCGGCTCGCTCCCGGGCGCGGTCGCCGGCGGGCTCATCATCGGCCTGGTCGAGACCTTTTGGTCCGGCTATCTGCCCGGCGATTATCGCGACGTTTTCATTTTCGCGATTTTGGTCGCGGTTCTGGTCTTCCGGCCGAGCGGGTTGTTCGGCGCGCCTTCGGACCCGGCGCTCCCCGGCGCCGGCGCCGCGCGGCGCTAAAACGGTACGTCGAGGGCCCGGCAGACGAACCGCATCAGCGGCGTGGCGGCGCGGA